>JAGWZT010000008.1 GCA_018971925.1 Lysobacteraceae bacterium
TAACGAGACAACCTTTTCCGAACAGTTCGTCGAGTACAACCTTCACGTAATGTCCAACGTGCCAATCCAGATGGACGTAGATCGACCCCGTATCCGCCAGTAGCTCCCGCATCAGGATCAGCCGCGGCGTGATCATCGTCAGATACGACGCCGTGCCATCCGACCAGGTATCCGAATAGGCGAACTGTTCGATAACCGTCGGCCGTTGCTCCAGTTCGACTCCGGGCAGCGTGACCTTGGTGCGGTAATCGGCCTTGGAATCGAACGGCGGGTCGATGTAGATCAGGTCCACCTTGCCGCGCAGGCTGGGCGTGCGTTCGTCGCCGGCCAGCAGCGCCGCCATCGCCAGCAGGTTGTCGCCGTAGATCAGGCGATTGGTCCAGCCCGCATCATCGCCCGCGCGCAGGTGCTCGGCGCGCCGGGCGACATCGAGCATGTCCGCCTCGGCGACATCCTTCGACGGCAGCACCCACTCGCGCGTCTGCAGGCCGACGCGGTGCCTGCCCTCCAGCCCTTCCAGGATGCGCTCGGCCTGCGCCTTGCCCGCCGCGACGATCTTCGGCAACTCTTCTAGCAGGGATTTCCCCATGAACCTTTCGCTTCCATCGAATCAACCTTTCAAGTTAATCACAATGAACGCAAAAGGTGAACTGCTGCGTGCACGGTTCCGTACCGTGCCTCGGCATGAGAGAGGAACGTGAAGCGTTCTCGAAACGACTGGCCCAGGCGATGCGCGACGCCGGCATGGAGGCGCGCCCCAGCGTGCTGATGCGTGAGTTCAACCTGCGCTACCGGGGCCAATCCGTAAGCTTCCAATCGGCATCGCGCTGGCTGCGCGAACGTTCGATTCCGACCCAGGACAAGCTGCGCCTCATCGCAAAACTGCTGGGCATCGAGCCGCATGTGTTGCGGTTTGGCATCACCGCGCCTGCGGTCGCCGAATCACCCGCCGCGTGGCATACGGGACTGAAGCCGCAGGATCAAGAAATGATCGAGGCTTACCTCGCTTTGCCCGCCTCGCGACGCAAATTGGTGCGCGACCTCGTCACTGCCCTGCGCAACTGAAGCCCTCAGCACTCGATCACGTTCACGGCCAACCCGCCGCGCGACGTTTCCTTGTACTTGTCCTTCATGTCGCGGCCGGTGTCGCGCATGGTCTTGATGACCTTGTCCAGCGACACGCGGTGCTTGCCGTCGCTGCGCATCGCCATGCGCTGGGCGTTGATGGCTTTCACCGAGCCCATCGCGTTGCGCTCGATGCAGGGGATCTGCACCAGTCCGCCGATCGGATCACACGTCAACCCGAGGTTGTGTTCCATGCCGATCTCGGCGGCGTTCTCGACTTGATGCACACTACCGCCGAGCGCCGCGGTGAGCGCGCCCGCCGCCATCGAACAGGCCACGCCGACTTCGCCCTGGCAACCGACTTCGGCGCCGCTGATCGAGGCGTTTTCCTTGTAGAGGATGCCGATCGCGCCCGCGGTCAAAAGAAAATCGATGATGCCCTGCTCGTCCGACTTCGGGCAAAAGCGGTCGTAGTAATGCAGCACCGCGGGGACGATGCCGGCCGCGCCATTGGTGGGTGCGGTGACGACGCGGCCGCCCGCGGCGTTTTCCTCGTTGACCGCGAGCGCGTACAGGTTCACCCAGTCGAGGATCGTCAACGGATCCTTCAGTGACGCTTCGGGACGATCGCGCAGTTCCGAATACATGGCGGGCGCGCGGCGTTTCACGTGCAGACTGCCCGGCAATTCGCCGGGAGAACGCAGGCCACGCACGACGCAATCCTGCATGGCTTTCCAGATCACCAGCAATCCCGAACGCACTTCCGATTCGCTGCGCCACACCTTTTCGTTCTCCAGCATCAACTGCGCGATGGTCATGCCGTGCTGTTCGCACAACGCCATCACCTCGTCACCCGAATGAAAGGCGAACGGCAGCGGCGTGGTGTCGGCGACGATGCGGTCGGCCGCCGCCTCGTCTGCGTTGACCACGAAACCGCCGCCCACCGAGTAGTAATCGCGCGTGACGATGAGCGCCCCGGTCGCATCGAACGCGGTGTAGCGCATGCCGTTGACGTGGTACGGCAGTTTCTGGCGCTTGTTCCAGATCAGGTCGCTCTTCTCGTCGAACGCGATCTCGCGCTTGCCGCCAAGCTGGATACGCTGGCCGCCGCGCACACGCTCCAGCAGCGACGGGATCGCGTCGGGATCGATCCGGTCCGGCCAGTTGCCCGCCAGCCCGCAGATCACCGCCTTGTCGGTGCCGTGGCCGCGTCCGGTCATCGCCAGCGAGCCGTACAGTTCCACCGTCACGCGCGCAACGCGATCGAGATCGCCCGTTTCGGCCAGCCAGCGTTCCACGAAACGCGCGGCCGCGCGCATCGGCCCGATCGTGTGCGAGGACGATGGTCCGATGCCGACCTTGAAGATGTCGAAGACGCTGACGGCCATTTCCAGAAGCCCGGAGGAGTATTTCGTTATTCTACGCTGCGCCCTTCGCGGGTCGACGCGGACGGAACAAGCGTTACCAGGACCTCGTCATTCCGGGGCTGCGGGGACGAAGTCCGACGCCGAATCCGGAATGACGACAATGTGTGCTCGCACCCTCGCGATTTGGCTCACCGGAACCATGCTGACCCTTTACCAACGCGACGATTGCAAGCTGTGCGACGAAGCCGTCGCGCTGCTTGCGGCCGTGCGCGCGCCGGAGTTCGAAAGCGTCTGGATCGACGGTGACGCCGAACTGGAAACGCGTTACGGCGAGCGCGTGCCGGTGCTGCGTGATGAAGATTCAGGCCGCGAGCTTGGCTGGCCGTTCGATGGCCAAAGCCTGCGCAGGTTTCTTGCGGAAGCGACTGGATCCCGGCCTGCGCATGGATGACGGCAACAAGCCGTGCGGCACCGGGTCCGGCCGGGCCCACGCCAACGCCACTTCCTGCAGGAGCGGCGGCAGCCGCGACCACGGAGCTCTTGGCCATGGATGGCGGGTTCTCGTTTTGCCGTGATCCCGGTCGGGCCTTCCGGCCCTCCTACGGAAAATCGAGGGCGCCGACGAGCAGTGTCGATTACGGCTCCGCTCGCAACTGCAAGTGCCCGCGCACCGTGACAGCATTGCCGATCATCGAAGGATCGGCCCACTCGCCTGCACCGACGCCGAAATCGAGGCGCTTGAGTTGCGCCGTGACATCCAGCGTTGCGCTGTTGCCATTCGGTTTGAACGCCACTGTCAGGACGACGGGCTTGCTGACGCCGCGCAAGGTGAGCACGCCATCGGCGATGACCTTGCCGTCCGCGGCCTTGCGGAACGACGTGGTGACGAAATGCGCCTTGGGGAATTTCGCGGTATCGAAGAAGTCCGCGCCCAACGCCGAGTGATCGCGCTCGCTGTTCTGCGTGTCGAGACTGGTGATGTCGATCGTGACGTCGAATTTCGCGCGCGCGGGATCATTCGGGTCGTAATCGATCTTCGCGTCGAAGCGCCGGAATTGGCCGCTGTATTCGACGTTCTGGTAGCTGTTGGTGAAGGTGAGCGCGCTGTGCGCGGGATCGACCTGCCAGGTCTGCGCGAACGCGGGCGCAGCCAGGCCAAGCAGCATGACCGTGGACAACCATCCGAATGCAACCCTCATCATCCGCCTCCGGTTTTTTCGCGTGAACCGACGACCATGCGCCGGAGCACCTCGTCGCGCTGCCGGAAGTGGTGCCACAAGGCTGCGCCGACGTGCGCCACCAGCAATGTCACCAGCAACCAGAACAACGTCTGGTGAACGAGCAACGCACGCGGTTTCCATATCGGGTCGTAACCGCCCGTGAGACTGGGCACGCCGATCCAGCCGAACCATACCAGCGGCGCGTTCGACACCGAATTGAACCACCAGCCGCTCAGCGGGATCGCGAGGATCAGCACGTACAACGCGAAGTGCACCGCGCGCGCCGCCAGCACCTGCCAGCGCGGCATCGCGGGCGGATCGGCGGGGCGCTTCTCGGTGAGCCGCCACGCGATCCGCAACAGCACCAGCGCGAGGATGGTGATGCCGATCGACTTGTGCAGCGCGAACACGCGCACCTTGGCGGGCGTCAGGCCCATCTGCACCATGCTCAAGCCGATCACGCCCTGCGCGACGATCAGCGCCGCGATCAGCCAATGGAACGCGCGCACCAACGCGCCCCAGCCTTGCTCAGTGCTGCGCAGCGGCATGCGCCCTGCTCCTCTCGAACTTGTTCACCGCCTGCTGGTAATCGTATTCGGCGCTGCGATCGAGCTTGGCTTCGATCTCCAGGCGAATCGTCACCTCGGTGCCGACGGCTTTCGGGAATGCGGTCATGCCGAACTGCGTGCGATCGAGTTTCGCGTGACCCGAAAACCCCGCGATGGTTTCGAACCCGAACAGGGTCGCGCCGACGCGGTTGACGGTGAAATCGACCTTCACCGGCAGCGTGACGCCGTGCAAGGTGAGTTTGCCTTCCAGCGTGCCGGTCTCCTTGCCGGTTTTCGTGACGGCGTCGCTTTCGAAATGCGCGGCCGGAAATTTCGCCGCATCCAGGAAATTGCGACCCATCACGGCATCGTTCCAACCCTTGTCGCCGAGATCGGCAGAGGCGAGATCAATGTCGGCAACGACTTTCGACGCACCCCAATCATCCGGATCGAAGCGCAACCAGCCGCGCGCGATGGCCAGCCTGCCGACGGGATTGGAGTAACCGTCGTGATCCGCGCTGAACAGGATCTGCGAATGTACGCTGTCGATGCTGTAATCCAGCGGGTGCGCAACCGCGACACCGGCGGCCAGCGCCAGCGCGAGCCCCAGCAGCGTTGATGGCCATCGTCGCATGTGGATCTCCTGCTGCCGACATCCTCGCACAGCAGCGGCGCGCGCGCATCCGAGCCCGATTTGCGGCATCATCGGGGCTTGTTTCGCCGGGGAGCGCGGCATGCTGGTTGCGATGTTTCTGGCCGGTGCGCTGGCAAGCGGCGCGGCGGCCCCCAAGGCCGGTGCGCCGCCCACGCCGGTATTCCGCAGCTACGGCGTGGCCGAAGGGCTGCCATCGACGCTGGTGTATTCGGTCACGCAGGACCACACGGGCTATATATGGATCGGCACGCACGCGGGGCTGGTGCGTTACGACAGCGGCGCGTTCCGCGTTTTCCGCCACGAACCCGGGCACCCGGATTCGCTGCCCGCCAACGATATCTCCGCGCTGCTGGTCGATCGTGCGGGACAGTTGTGGGCTGGTGGTGAAAGTACCGGGTTGAATCTGTACGAGCCGCTGGACGGCGGCTTTCGTCACTGGCTGCACGACCCGGAACAGCAAGACAGCCTCTCCGCGAACGATGTCATGGCGATCGCGCAGGACAACACCGGCGCGATCTGGGTCGGCGTGTATGCCGGCGGCCTCAACCGGCTCGACGCGGATGGCAAGGGCTTCACGCACCTGCGCCATCGCGACCATGATCCCGCCAGCATCGCTTCGGACAATGTCACCGCGCTTGCGCCGGACGCCGCGGGCGGCTTGTGGATCGGCACCGACGCGGGCCTCGGCCGCATGGACGCGCAGGGGCACATCCAACCGATCGCGTTTCCGGATCTGCAAACACAACCCACCGTCTGGCAGATCCGCGGCGCCGGCAACGGCATCGATGCGGCGACCAGCGCCGGGCTGTTCCATGTCGATGCTGCCGGACACGCGTCGCGGGTCGGACTTGCGCGCGAAGCGCTGGCCAGCTTGCGCGATGACGACGGCAGCTTGTGGATCGCGCAACGTGGCGGCCTCGATCATCTGGGCGCCGACGGCACGAGCCGCCTTGAACAACCGACACCCGGCATGGCGGGCAGCCTGCCCGGGCGCTTGCCGGTTGGTTTGTTCCGCGACCACGAAGGCGGTTTCTGGGTGGCGATGCTGGACGGCGGCCTCGCGTACCTGCCACCGCAGTGGCGCGCCTTCAGCGTGTATCGCCACGTGCCCGGCGACGCGGCCAGCCTCGCGCGGGACCGCGTGCGCGCGCTCGCGCTCGCCAGCGACGGTTCGGTGTGGGTGGGCGGCCCCGAGATGCTGGACAGACTGGATCCGGTCACGGGCGAGGTCCGGCACATCACGATCCCGGGCCTCGACCGCACCTCGATTTCGGCGCTGGCGGAAGACGCCTCCGGGCGCCTGTGGATCGGCACGCGCAAGGGCTGCTTCGTGTGGGACGGCAAGCGTCTGCAAGCGGTCGCCGCGGGCAATCCCGCGCTCCGCCACGGCGTGTGGCGGCTGCTGGCCGCGCGCGATGGCGCGGTCTACGTTGCCGGCGTCGGCAGCGGCGTGTTCCGTGTCGACCCGCGCACTTTCGCCATCCAGCCGCTTGCCCCAGCAGGCGCGGATGAAGCGGCGCGTGAAATCGTGCAACTGCGCGAGGCCGCCGACGGATCGATCTGGGCCGCCAGCCATGCAGGCCTCGCGCGGTTGGCACCGGACGCCACCGCGTTCGCGTTCGTGCCGGGAGTAACCAGGGGCGATCTCAGTGCCTTCGCGTTCGGGCCTGATGGCGGTTTATGGATCGCACGCACCACCGGCCTGGAACGTTATGCACTCGACCACGGCAGCGCGATGCTGAAAGACAGCGCGCGTAATACCCGGGGTTGGCCGTACTCCGGCGTGCTCGGCCTGCAGGTCGGAAGCCGCG
The DNA here is from genome assembly GCA_018971925.1 of Lysobacteraceae bacterium. GTDB lineage: Bacteria > Pseudomonadota > Gammaproteobacteria > Xanthomonadales > Rhodanobacteraceae > 66-474. The sequence continues at coordinate 6,667 of JAGWZT010000008.1, forward strand.
GCCGCGTGTTCGCGCTCGGTGCCCGCAACCTGCTGGTGTACGACCCGCGCAACCGGCAGCTGCACGCTTTCGCCACCGCGGAAGGACTGGCCACCGCGGATTTCACCGGCGATGCGCTGCTGGCCGCCGGCCACGGGGAATTGTTCGCCGGCAGCCTGGCCGGGGTGATCGGCATCCATACCGGCGATTTGCCGTGGCGCCTCGCGACTCCGAAGATCGCGCTGGAATCGGTGAGCGTGCGCCGCAACGGCAAGCCGGTGGAACTCGATCCGCGCAAACCCATCGACCTCGACTGGCACGACCGCGAGCTCACCGTCACCGCGCAGGTGCTGTCGTTCGTCGATCCCGCGCGCAACACGTATCGCTTCCGCCTGCAGGGCTTCGACCCCGGCTGGGTCGACACCGGCAACCGCAACGTGCGCGAATTCTCGGTACTGGAACCCGGCCGTTACCGGCTGCTGGTCGGCGGGCGCACCGGCGACGGACCCTGGAGCGCGCCGGTCGACGCGTTTGCGCTGCGCGTCGCGGCGGCGCCCTGGAACACGGCGTGGGCGCGCGTGCTGTACGTGCTCGCGGCACTGCTGCTGCTGGCCTGGCTGATCTGGATCCTGCGGCGGCGCCTGCAACAACAACACCGCCTCGCGCTGAGCGAGGAACGCCAGCACATCGCCGAGCAGGCCAACACGGCCAAGTCGCGCTTCCTTGCCAACATGGCGCACGAAATCCGCACACCGCTCACCGGCGTACTCGGCATGACCGAGTTGCTGCTGAAGACGGCGCTCAACGACCGCCAGCATCAGTATGCCGATGCCATCCGGCGCTCCGGCGCGCTGCTGTTGCGCCAGGTCAACGACGCGCTGGACGTGGCGCGCATCGAAGCGGGCCGGCTGGAATTGAACCTCGCGCCGTTCGATCCCGCAGCGGTCCTGCGCGAAGTCGCGGAGGCGGATGCCGGACTCGCGGCGCAGAAGCAGCTCGCGATCGACGTCGTGGTGGCGCCGGATGTGCCGCGCGCGGTGCGCGGCGACGCGCTGCGCGTGCAGCAGATCCTGTTCAACCTCACCCACAACGCGCTGAAGTTCACCACCCAGGGCGGCGTCACCCTGAAACTCGGGCGCGACGGCGAGGGCATCGCCTACAGCGTGATCGACAACGGGCCCGGCATGACGCCGGAAGAATGCGCGCGCATTTTCCAGCGCTTCGAGCAGGCCGATTACGGGCGCCTGCAGCGCGGCAGCGGCCTCGGCCTCGCGATCAGCCGCGAGCTGGTCGGGCTGATGGGCGGCCGCATCGGCGTGCAATCGGTGCCCGGCCGCGGCAGTACGTTCACCGTGCATCTGCCGCTGGCCGGCGTGACGCCATCGGCCCGGCCGGCACCCGCCGCGCGCGCGACAACGACGCCCGCTCGCGTCCGCACGGATGCGCCCGCGGCGACGCCATCCGCCACCGCATCGCCGGCGCGGCGCGTCCTGCTGGTCGAGGACGATCCCATCGCGGGACAGGCGATCGCGGGCCTGATCGAAACGTTCGGTTACAACGTGACGCTGGCGCCGCACGCACTCGCCGCGCTGTCGGAAATCGACGCCGGCGATGCCTTCGACGCCATGGTGTTCGACTTCGACCTGCCCGGCATGGGCGGCTGCGAATTGGCGGACATGTTGCGCCGGCGCGGCGACCTCAGGCCGATCATCGCGCTCACCGCCAGCGCCCACGGCGACGAGGAACAACGCGCACGCGCGGCGGGCATGGATGCGTGCCTGCGCAAGCCGGTGTTGCCCGGCCCCTTGCGCGAAGTGCTGGATTCCGCGTTCGAGAAATCACCAGGGTAGGAGGGCCGGAAGGCCCGAACTGGATCACGGCGAAACGAAAACGCGCCATCCATGGCAAAGAGCTCCGTGGTCGCGGCTTCCGCCGCTCCTACGCGCTCCGGTCGATCAGCCACTGCGCCAGCAACGGCACCGGCCTTCCCGTCGCGTAGCCCTTGCGCCCGGGGACCCACGCGGTACCGGCGACGTCGAGGTGCGCCCAACGCGTGCCCTCGGTGAAGTTCGACAGGAACAGCGCGGCGGTCACCGCGCCGGCGCTCTTGCCACCGATGTTGGCAATGTCCGCGAACGCCGATTCGAGCTGGCTGCGGTAGTCGTTCCACAACGGCAACCGCCACGCGCGATCGAGCGAAGCGTTGCCGGCGGCGAGCAGCGCATCGGCGAGTTCGTCATCCGCACTGAACAGGCCGGAGGCATGCGCGCCCAGTGCGATAACACACGCTCCCGTGAGCGTCGCGGCATCGACCAGCGCCTGCGGCGCGAAACGCTTGCAGGTGTAAGCCAGCGCGTCGCACAGGATCAAACGGCCCTCCGCGTCGGTGTTCAACACTTCCACCGTGATGCCGGCGTGGGTGTGCAGCACGTCGCCGGGACGATAACCGGCGCCATCGACCGCGTTCTCGACCGAGGGCACCACGCACACCAGGTTGATCGGCAGTTTCATCTCGACCGCCGCAAGGAACGCACCGAGCACGCCGGCCGCACCGCACATGTCGTACTTCATTTCCTCCATCGACCCGGTCGGCTTGATGTTCAAACCACCCGCATCGAAGGTGACGCCCTTGCCGACCAGCGCATAAGGCTTGGCGTCGGCCGCGCCCTTGTACTGCAGCACGATGAGCTTGGGCGGCGTGGCGGAACCCGAGGACACCGCCAGCAGCGCGCCCATGCCGAGCTTCTGCATGTCGGCACGTTCCAGCACTTCCAGCGTCACTGAATCCGCATGTTCGTCCGCGATGGTTTTCGCCTGTGCCGCGATGTGCGTGGGCGTGCACAGGTTGGGCGGCAGGCAACCGAGTTCTCGCGCGAACGCGACGCCGCGCGCGATGGCGCGCGCCTGCGCAAGGCCCCGCGTCACGTCGGCGCCGGCGGCGAGCGCCAGTTTTTGCAGGCGCGGTGCATCCGCGTTGGCGGGTTTCAGCGTCGCGGTGTAACGGAAGCAGGCGTGGTCGATCGCCAGTGCGCAGGTACGCGCGCGCCAGTCCGCATCCTGGCCGATGACTTCGACCTCCGGCAGGTACACGGTGGCGTCGGTCAGCGGCAGGGATTTGAGCGCGTTGCCCGCCTCGCTGCAGGCGCGCAGGAAAGCGAGCACGTCGAAAGCGGATTTGCGGCCCAGCCCCACCAGCAGGACACGGGGCGCCTTGACGCCGGATAAACCATGCAGCACCAGCGTGGCGCCGAGCTTGCCGATGAAATCGCCCGCGGCCTTGAGCCGCGTCAGCACGCCGCCGCCGGCAGCGTCGACCGCCGCCGCGGCCGGCGACTTCGCGTCCTCGAACACGCCCACCACCACGCATCCGCCATCCACGGCATCGGGGGCGGCGGAACTCTGGCTGAATTCAAGCATCGCAATACGCTCCTGGAAGAACAGGCCAACGGGCACGTGCCACTACACTGGCGAAACTTCTGAATAACCTGCTGCGCCTGGTGGCTCGCGGCGGGTCTTCACGGGGTTTCCCGTTCGCAAACGCCAAAGTCTAGCCGATGCCAGGTCTTTCCATCCTCGACCGCTACATCCTGCGCGAATACCTGTACGGCGCGCTGGCGGCCATCGTGGTGCTTTTGGTGATCTTCACGGGCAGCACTTTCGCGGACATCGCCAACAAGGTCGCGACGGGCCGCCTGCCGGGCGGCGTAATGTTCACGGTGTTGGGGCTGAACCTGGTCAACACGCTGCAGGCGTTGCTGCCGATGGGCATGTTCCTGGGCGTACTGCTGGCGTTGGGCCGAATGTATCGCGACAGCGAAATGCACGTGCTGTCGGCGTCCGGGTTCGGGCCGCAAGGCTTGCTGAAACCCACCGCGATCTTCGCCGTCGGCGCCGGCATCGTGGCGGGATTGGTGGCCTTGTGGCTGGGGCCGCTGGCCGCGCGCGCGTCGAGCGCCGAGGTCGAGCAAGCCAATCGCTCGGTGATCGCGGCCGGGCTGGAAGCCGGGCGTTTCACCAGCCTCACCGGACGCGGCGGCATCCTGTTCGCGAACACCGTCAGCCCGGACGGCACCAGGCTGGGCAAACTGTTCGTCGAAAGCGAGCACACCGGCAAGGACGGCGTGCTCGACATCAGCGTGATCGTCGCCGATCACGGCAACCTGTTCCACGAGGGCCAGGAAGACAACCGTTTCATCGCGCTGCACGACGGCCATCGTTACGACATCCGCCTGAATCAGGACAATTGGCGGTTGATGCAATTCCAGCGCAACAACATCGCGCTGTCGCAGCCCACCGACGACAGCGGCGACAACGATCCGGAATCGCTGCGCACCACCGCGTCGCTGATCGGCGACCACGACCCGTCGGCGCGCGCGGAACTGCAGTGGCGCATCGCGATTCCATTCGGGCCGCTGGTGCTGGCGATGCTGGCGCTGCCCATGTCGCGCCAGGGGCCGCGCGCTTCGCCGGTCGGCCGGATCCTGATCGCGGTGTTGGCTTACCTGATCATCGTCAACCTGATGACCTTGGGACGATCCTTCATTGCCAGCGGCAAACTGGCGGCGCCGATCGGCATGTGGTGGGTATTGATTCCCGTGTTCGTGGGGGCAGCGTGGGTGTTCGCACGGCAGTACGCGATCCGCAAGCCACGCGACGCGGAGGCTGCCTCGTGAGCGGCGCCGTCTGGCAGCGCGTTCGCATCAAGCGCGTGGACTGGCTCATTGCCGTCACGGTGCTGGGTGGCCTTCTGCTGACCTGGTTGGTGCTGACCGGCCTCGACGCGTTTATCCAGTTCGCGGGCCAGATCGGCAACATCGGCCACAACGGCTACACGCTCGGCAACGCGGTCGCCTACATCGTGCTGACGATTCCCCGCCGCGCCTACCAATGGTTCGTGTTCGCCGCCCTGATCGGCAGCCTGGTCGGCATGGGCGCACTGGCGGCGACCGGCGAACTCACCGCGTTGCGCGCGGCCGGCATGTCCAAACTCAGGATCTGCCTGTCGGTGACCGGGTTGGTGCTCGTGTTGATGATCGGCGTGTTCATCCTCGGCGAAACCGCGGCGCCGGCGGGCGACCAGCGCGCGCAGCAAGTCCAGCTGCGGCGCACCGCGGGCCAGTTGCACTTGCGCCAGAACGGCGGCCTGTGGGCACGCGACGGCAACGACATCATCAACGCCAAGGCGGCGCTGGCACATCTCGTTCATGGCCGGCCCGAAGTCGAGCTGGCGGACGTGCGCGTATTCGGCTTCAACGATGCCGGCGAGCTCACCTCGTTCCGCAACGCCAGGCTGGCGACCCAGGAGGGCAAGGTGTGGACGCTGCACGATGTCCGCGACACGGCCGTCTCCCCGTCCGGCGCCGTAAGCACCACGCACGCGCAGCAGCCGTGGAAGACGTCACTCGATCCGGATGTGCTGGAAGCTTCGGTGGCGCATCCCGAATACCTGTCGCTGCGCGATCTTTCGCGCAACATCGATTACCTGCGTGCCAACCGGCAGAATCCCGGCGCGTACTTGAATGCGTACTGGACCCGCGCGTTCTATCCGCTCAACACGTTGCTGCTGGTGCTATGTGCGCTGCCGTTCGGTTTCGGTGCGCTGCGTTCCGGCGGCCTCGGCAAACGCCTGTTCCTGGGCGTGATCGTGGCGATCGCGTGGTACTTCATCCAGCGCGCGATCATCAGCACCGGCACGGTATTCGGCGCACCGCCGTTCACCGTGAATCTGATTCCGGCGCTGTTGTTGCTGGCGATCGCGGTTTGGTATTACCGGCGAGTGTAACGCCTTTGCTTTTCCCTCCCCCATGGGAGAGGGTGCCCGACTACGGCCGACGGGATCGGCCGTGAACGGCGCCAGCCGGCCCGAAGGGCGAGCGCCAAGGATGGCGCGAGTAAGGGCGGGCGAGGATTCGGTTTTCTCCCCGCGCCGCATCGACATCCCTGTCTTTTCCGCGCGCTTCCAATCGCGCGGGTGACTTTCTCTCGCGTGGCCAAGAGAAAAGTCACCACTCGCGCGTCGGGAACGCGCGAGAACGCCGAAGGCGGCCCGAAGGGCGGAGGGCAGGATGCCCGGAGTAAAGAGAAGGCCACCCCGCGAACCCGCCCTTCGCACTTCCATGTGCTTCGGGTTCGCTCGCGACTGCCGGGGTTCGCCGACGGCACATCCTGTACGCCATCCTTCGGACTTGTCCGTCGTCCGCTCGCCGTGTTCGAGGGGCCCCGACTAGCGCGCATCCTGCGCGCACGACCCGACGGAGCAAACTGTCGCGCCTCACTTCGAACGAGGCCATGGATGGCCGGTAGCGAACCGACAAACGCGCCGTTGGCGGTGCCGAGAAGCGCAGCCGGACGGCGGAGCAAGCGCCGCATGTTTGAGCACATGGATGTGCGAGTTCGGCGCGGCCGCCGTTCGGCGAGCATCGCAGGGCAGTCGAACAAACACGACGTTCGTTCGACCATCGCCACAGGCGCAATGGTCTTTGGCTACATTTCTGCCGAAACAGAAAGTAGCTCGCCCGCCGCCGAGGCGAGCGAAACCAAAGCGAAAGCGCATCGCACTTGCCAAAGACAAAATGGATTCCGGTCTGCGGCGGAATGACCAGCGTGATGCGCACGCCAACCGACGCGAGATCAAAGGCGCGTCATGCGTGTCCCGCACACGCGATCGTGCCAGGTGCGCCGGTCGGGATCGAACCACGCGTACCAGAAGCCGCAGCCGAGCAGCGCCAGCGACAGCAGTGCCAGCACGAAACGCAGACACGCCGCGCGCGTGTCGAGGCGCGTGCCATCGTCGCGCTCCAGCCGGAATTTCCAGGCGCGCATGCCGACCGTCGCGCCGACCCGCACCCACGACACCACGAAATACGCGGCGGCCAGCGCCAGCAGCCAGAGGTCGCGCAGGACACGATCCAGCGGATCGCGCGTCGCCGAAGCCAACTGCTGCAGGCTGTCGTCGCGATGGAACACCAGCATCCACAGCCCGGCGCCGGCGATCCACAACCCGAGCAACGGAAACAGGTCGTAGAACATCGCGGCGAAGCGCCGCCACAACGGCACCGGTTTTGTTTGTGCGGCTGGAACGGACGTCGATGGCATCGGAAGGCTTGCGGGAAAAAGGAGTGCGCGCCAGCATCGTGCGATGGCTTCCTCCACCACCTACATCGACCCGCGCGACCGCGCAGCAATCGACGCGTTCCTCGAAGGCGTGTGGTCGCGGGATGGTCTCGCGGATCTGACGCTGGCCGATTATCGCGGCGATCTGGAACGTTGCGCCAGCTGGCTTGCGCAACACGCGCACGGCTTGCTGGCGGCGACGCGCGCGGACCTGTTCGACTATCTCGCCGCGCGCAACAAGTCCGGCATCGGCGCTCGCACCAATGCGCGCGAGTTGACCGCATTGCGGCGGTTCTATGCGGAACAGGTGCGCCACGATGCCGCTTTCGAAGACCCGACCTTGCTGCTGGATGCGCCCAAGTTGCCGCGCACGTTGCCCAAGGCGCTGGCCGAACGCGAGATCGAAGGCCTGTTGAACGCACCCGCCATCGACACGTCCATCGGGCTGCGCGACCGCGCGATGCTGGAACTGATGTACGCCTGCGGATTGCGCGTCAGCGAGCTGGTGACGCTGCCCCTGGCAGGGTTGAACCTGCGCCAGGGCGTGCTGCGCGTTACCGGCAAGGGCGGCAAGGAGCGCCTGGTGCCGATCGGCGAAACCTGCATGGACTGGCTGACACGTTATCTGCGCGAAGCGCGCCCCGCGTTGGCCAAAGGTCGCGATGTGCCCGCACTGTTCCTGTCCAATCGCGCCGCCGGCATGACGCGACAGATGGCGTGGACGCTGGTGAAGAAACACGCGTTGGCTGCCGGCATCGCCGCCAAGCGTATTTCACCGCACGTGTTGCGGCATTCGTTCGCCACGCATCTTTTGAACCATGGCGCCGACCTGCGGGCACTGCAGATGCTGCTGGGCCACAGCAATCTTTCCACCACGCAAATCTATACGCTGGTCGCGCGCGAGGGGCTGAAACGGTTGCACGCGCAGCATCACCCGCGGGCTTAGGGCGACGCCGAGCCAGGCGCACGCTATCATTCCGCTTTTCAGCGGAGCCGCGACATGGCCGAACAGAAGTATCCCGAGTGGGTCTGGCACAACGGCAAGATCGTGCCCTGGGCGGAAGCCACCGTGCACGTGATGTCGCACAGCCTGCAGTACGGCTCGGCGGTGTTCGAAGGCATCCGTTGCTACAAAACCCCGAAGGGTGGCGCGATCTTCCGGCTCGCGGCGCACATGAAGCGCCTGTACAACTCTGCGCGCATCTACGACATGCCGATGCCGTTTTCCGTCGGGGAAACCACTGCAGCCTGCCACGAAATCCTGAAGAAGAACGGCTTCGAGCAGGCCTACCTGCGCCCGTGCGCGTTTCGCGGCCTCGGCGGTTTCGGCATCTCGGCCGACACGCCGGTCAGCATGACCATCGCGGGCTGGCCGATGGGTCCGTACCTCGGCCCGGAAGCGCTGAAGAAGGGCATCACCGCGTGCGTGTCGAGCTGGCAGCGCTTCGCGCCCAACACGATTCCCGCCGGCGCGAAGGCAGCGGGCAATTACCTTTCCGGACAACTGATCGCGCGCGAAGCACGCCAGCGCGGTTTCGGCGAGGGCATCGCGCTCGCATCCACCGGATTGCTTAGCGAAGGCGCGGGCGAGAACGTGTTCCTGGTGATCGACGGCGCGCTGCACACCTCGCCCGTCAGCGCCGCACTGCTGAACGGCATCACCCGCGATTCCATCATCACGCTGGCGCGCGACAACGGCATTACCGTGGTCGAGCGCGACCTGCCGCGCGAGTACCTGTACCTCGCCGACGAAATCTTCATGTGCGGCACCGCCGCCGAAGTGACGCCGATCTGCACGATCGACAGCAAGCAGGTTGGCAACGGCGAAGGCGGTCCGGTCACCCGCAGGATCCAGGATCTGTTCTTCGGGCTGTTCGACGGCCGCACCGAGGACAAGTGGAACTGGTTGGAGATGTTGTAATAGGGGCATGAACCCCTCGCCCAACCTCTTCCTGATCGGCCCGATGGGTGCCGGCAAGTCCAGCATCGGACGGCGCCTCGCGGAACGCTTCGGCCTGCCGTGCGTCGACCTCGATGCCGAAATCGAGCAACGCACCGGCGCGAGTGTCGCGACGATCTTCGAGATCGAGGGCGAAGCCGGGTTCCGGCGCAGGGAATCCGAGCTGCTGGCCGAATTCACGACGCGCGCCGGCATCGTGCTGGCGACCGGCGGCGGCGCGGTGCTGGTACCCGCGAATCGCGCGCTGCTGCGCGAGCGCGGCTTCGTGGTATGGCTGCGGGCGTCGGTGGAACAACAACTGCAGCGGCTGGCGCGCGATCGCAAGCGCCCGCTTCTGGACGCACCGGATCGCCGTGAACGCCTGGAACAACTGGCGCTTGAACGCGATCCGATCTATGGCGCGCTTGCCGACTGCAGCGTCGGTGGTGCCGGCGAATCCTGCGACCATGCGGCGGCGCGCGTCGCGGCATTGCTTGAAACACAATGGCAACGCACGTCGACGGTGAAGGAAAACACATGACGAGCATCGAGGTGGGGCTGGGCGCGCGCCGTTACACGATCCGGATCGGATCCGGCCTGCTCGGCGACGCCCCAAGCTGGCGTGACGCCATTCGCGGCGGTCATGCATTGATCGTGAGCGACGGCAACGTTGCACCGCTTTACGCGCAACGATTGCGCGATGCGCTGTTTGATTTCCCTCTCCCCTCGGGAGAGGGTGCCCGCAGGACGGGGGAGGGTTCGGCACCTGCGTTCAGCGTTGACACCTTGGTGCTGGCCGCCGGCGAGGCTCACAAGAACCTCGATGCCGTGTCGAAGGTGCTGGACGCGCTGGCCCGACTCGGCGCCACGCGCGACGCCTGCGTGCTGGCGCTGGGCGGTGGCGTGGTGGGCGACATCGCGGGTTTCGCGGCGGCATGCTGGATGCGCGGCATCGACTTCGTGCAGTTCCCGACCACGCTGCTGGCGATGGTGGATTCATCGGTCGGCGGCAAGACCGGCGTCGACCATCCCGCCGGCAAGAACCTGATCGGCGCGTTCCACCAGCCGCGTGCGGTGATCGCGGACCTCGCAACGCTGGCCACCCTGCCCGACCGCGAATTGCGCGCCGGACTCGCCGAAGCCGTCAAGACCGCGTGCATCGGCGACGCGAAGTTCTTCGCGTGGTTGGAAGCACATGCCGATGCGTTGCTCGCTCGTGACGTCGCTGCGTTGACGCATGCAATCGCCACCTGCTGCGACTTCAAGGCCGGCGTGGTGGAACGCGACGAACGCGAGGCGGGCGAACGCGCGCTGCTCAACTTCGGCCACACCTTCGGTCATGCGATCGAAACCGCAACCGGCTACGCGGCGCTGTTGCACGGCGAAGCGGTCGCGATCGGGTTGGTTCTTGCGGCGCGCTTGTCCGCGCAGCTCGGCATGGCCGGCGAAAGGGATGCGCAACGCCTGCAAAACCTGCTGGAACGCCTGGGACTCCCCGTCGCCGTGCCGCCGGGCCTCACACCGGATGCATTGCTGGCGCGCATGCGGCTGGACAAGAAAAATCGTGCACACGCGCTGCGATTGATTCTGTGGCGTGGGATCGGGTGCGCGGAAATCGTCGAAGCGGTAGACGAAACCGCTGTCCTGGCTGCGATCCTTGACGAACGACCGTAGGAGGGCCGGAAGGCCCGACCGAGGTTACATTGAGACCACAAGCTCGCCGCGAGGCCGTTCGCGGCTGCCGCCGCTCCTACTCGGGGCGCGGCGGTCAGGGATGCCGCCACGTGGGTCACGTACAATTCGCGGATGCATCTCTACCTGCAAACCCCACCCGGTCCCGGCGCGCCGCGCTACTGCCGCATTGCGCTGGAGCAGGACCTGCTCGGTGGCTGGACGCTGTACCGCGAATCCGGCATCGAAGGCGGCCGCGCGACGTTGAAGCGCGAGGTGTATCTCGATCGTGATGCCGCGCTTGCGGCATTCGAGAGCGCGCGTGACGCGCAGATCAAGCGCGGCTTCAAGGTGATGATCACGCAGGGCATCGAAAACGCGCATGGCTGACGTCTGCAATCGCAGCAACCGTTTCCTGCGCGCGCTGCGCCGCCAGCCCGTCGATGCCACGCCCGTCTGGATCATGCGTCAGGCCGGCCGTTACCTGCCGGAATACCGCGCCACGCGCGAACGCGCAGGCAGTTTCCTCGCGCTGGCGCAGACGCCGGAACTCGCCTGCGAAGTCACGCTGCAACCCGTCGAGCGTTTCGAACTGGATGCCGCGATCCTGTTTTCCGACATCCTCACGGTGCCGGACGCGATGGGGCTCGGGCTGCATTTCGTGGAGGGCGAGGGCCCGAAGTTCCGTCGCCCGATCCGCAGTGCCGCAGACGTCACGAAGCTCGGCGTACCCGATCCGGAATCATCGTTGCGCTACGTGATGGACGCGGTGCGCCTGATTCGTCACGAGTTGCGCGGCCGCGTGCCACTGATCGGCTTTGCCGGCAGTCCGTGGACGCTCGCTTGCTACATGATCGAAGGCGAAGGCTCACGCGATTTCGCGCGGGTGAAGGCCTTTGCGTTGAACGAACCCGCAGCGATGCATAAGCTGCTGGACACCAACGCGCGCGCGGTCGCGGCGTATCTGGCGGCGCAAGCCGCAGCGGGTGCGCAAGCCTTGATGGTGTTCGACAGTTGGGGCGGCATGCTGGCGCCCGCGATGTTCGAGGAATTCTCGGCGCGCTATCTCGCGCGAATCGCCGCGTCGTTGCGCGAAGACATGCACGCGCGCGACGTGCCGCTGATCGTGTTCTCCAAAGGCGCCAACGCCAGCCTCGAAACCTTGGCTGACACCGGTTGCGAGGCGCTCGGCGTGGACTGGACCATCACATTGGACACAGCACGGCGCCGCGTTGGTGACCGCGTCACGCTGCAGGGCAACCTCGACCCCGCGACACTGCTTGCCTCGCCCAAGGTGATCCGCCGCGAAGTGCAGCGCGTGCTCGATGATTTCGGCCCGCATCCCGGCCACGTGTTCAATCTCGGCCACGGCATCACACCCGATGTCGATCCCGAACACGTCGCGGTGCTGGTGGATGCGGTGCACGGTGTTTAACCGTCATTCCCGGGCCGTCGCCGGCTCCAGCGGCGACGGGACCCGGATCAAGTCCTGGGCAGGCTCTGCGGCCGGCCCCGGAATGACGAACAAGGTC
>JAGWZT010000009.1 GCA_018971925.1 Lysobacteraceae bacterium
TACGGCTGCGGCCCTGCGCACCCTGCTTGAGTGCGGTCAGCCGCTTTTCGGTGTCTTCCAGTTCGGCCTGCAACTCGATCTGCTTGGCCTTGAACTTCTCGTCGGCCTGCCGGCGCAACGTGTCCACGCGCGTGAACCGGCGCTCGTTCACCGCGCGCCCACGGATCGCGATCAGATTGGAGGGGCCGGCAAGGTCATCGATCGCATTCACGAAGAAGTCGCCGTTGTTCGCGAACGGGCTCATCAGCGCCTGGCCCTCGGTCGAACTCGACAACACCCACAGGCGATCGGACAACAAGTCGGTGTCGCCGACCAGGATCACCTCGGGTTGGCGCGCGGACGCTTTCGCGGGCCCGTCGCCAGCGAACGCAGCGGGCAACTTGCCCTCGATGCGCACGGCAATGGCGTAGTGCTCGCCATCCGGCGCGTAACCCTTGTAAAGCGACGCGGGGTCGCCGGCCTCGCGCACGCGCTCGGCCGGCACCACCATCGCTTCGGTGGTGCTCTGGATCAGCGGATCCAGCCGCACCTGCGCGCCCGGCAGCAAGCTGAAATACCCCGTGGCCGCAACATCGATCACGCTGAGCGCGCGGGTCACCGGATCGCGCCGGTTGAGTTCCTCACCGGTCAACCCGAGCACCGACGGATCCCGCACCGTCGCGCCCGTCACCGGCGATTGCACGCTGAGCGCGCGCGAACGATCCAGCAGTGCGCGGTCGCTGTCGAACGCCACGCCCCAGGCCTGGAACAGCGAACGCAGGTCGGATGCTTCGTTGCCGCCGACTTCCGAATCGGGGTCCACGAACACCAGCAAGCGGCCGCCGCCCTGCACGTAATGGTCGATCGCGCGAACGTCGGCGTGCGTCAGCCCGGACGGCTGGATCAGCACCAGCACGGCTGCGTCGCCCGGCGCCAGGGTGGATAGCGAGGTCACATCCAGGCGCTGCACGTGGAACAACTGCTGCACCTGCTGCAACGCCGTCCACGGTGGCGAGGCATTGCCGTCGGCATCGGTGCCGCCCCAGATCGGCAGGCCGCTGTAGATCGCGACGCGTGGTTCCCGCGTGATGCTGAGATCGTGCAGCAACCGCGCCACGTCGTACTCGAGGAAAGGTTCCTTCGCGGGCAGGAAGAACGGAATGGCGGACGTGCGCCCGTCGCCCGCATTGCGCCCGGCCAGACCGAAAAAGATCGATTCGCCGGTGCCCTCGCCGCGCACCGGGGTCAAGCCAGCCGCAGTCGCGCGGTCCTCGTCCTCGGAAAACGGCAACGGATCGACCCGGGCCAGGTGGACGCGTCCGTGCGAGCGCCGCACCACTTGTTCGAGCATGTGCAGCACATGCTGGTGATACGCGCGCAACTGCGGCAAGCCATGGCTGGCGCGGTCGGAAAAATACAGCGTCAAGTCGATCGGCTGCTTGAGATCGGCGATGATGTTGCGCGTGCCCGGCGACAGCGTGTACAGGTGGTCGCGGGTCAGGTCGATGCGCTCGCCGCCAAACCAGCGCGACGCACCGAGCACCAGCAGCACGTACGCCACCGCGAGGATCGGCAACAGCAACCAAAGGCGTCCGCGCCAGTGCAACCTCATCCGCCGCGCCTCGCATCCAGGATCAGCACGTTCGCGGCCAGCCAGAACACGATGGTCAATGCGAAATACGCCACGTCGCCGAAATCCAGCACGCCGCGCGCGATCGCCTGGAAGTGCGCCAGCAGGCTCAGGCTCGCCAGAGCATCGGCGACGCGGTTGGAACCCAGCGCAAGCAGCGGTTGCTGCACCAACGGATCGCCCGCCAGCAAAAACAGGAAGCACACCGCGAGTGCGAGGATGAACGCGATCACCTGGCTGCGCGTCAGCACCGACAGGCATTCGCTGATCGCGAGGAATGCGCCCGCCATCAGGAAGCTGCCGATGTAACTGGCCAGGATCACGCCGTTGTCGGGATGGCCGAGGTAATTGACCGTAAGCCACATCGGGAAGGTCAGCAAAAGCGCACCGCCGATGTACAGCCACGCAGCGAGGAATTTCGCGACCACCGCCTGCCACGGCCGTATCGGCATCGTCAGCAGCAACTCCAGCGTGCCGCTGCGGCGCTCCTCCGCCCACAAACGCATTGCCAGCGCCGGCACCAGCACCAGGTACAGCCATGGATGGAAACGGAAGAACGGATCGAGGTCGGCCTGGCCGCGTTCGAAAAACGCGCCGAGGTAGAAGGTGAACGCGCCAGCCGACAACAGGAAGATCACGGCGAACAGCCACGCGACCGGCGTAATGAGATAACCGTGCAGTTCGCGCAGGAACACGCCGCGAAACGCCCTGCCGCGGCCGGCATGATCGACGATGTCGGAAGCATGCGTGCTCATGCGGCCACGGCCGTTTCCTCGAACGCTTCATCGGTCACCTGGCGGAACACGTCTTCGAGCCGGCCGCGTTCGAGCTGCAATTCCTCCACGCGCACGCGTTGTTCTTCCAGCAACTTCACCACGATCGAAAAAATCTCGCCGCTATCGCGCGGAAATACCGTGACGCGGCCATCGACCGGATCGACTTCCACGGTTTCGACTTCCGGCTGGCGCGCCAGCAATTCGCGCGCCAGCGCGCTCGCGGGCGCGCGAAAACTGACCGCGTGGTGGTAGCGCGAACGCTTTTCCAGTTCCGCGGGCGTGCCTTCCACGCGCAAGCGGCCGTGCGCGACGATGGCCACGCGATTGCATGCGGCCCGCACCTCGTCCAGCGCGTGCGTGGAAACAATGATCGTGCGGTCGCGCGCCATGCCGCGGATCAGCGCGTGCACCTCGCGTTGCTGGTTGGGATCCAGGCCGTCTGTCGGCTCATCGAGGATCAAGGCCGGCGGATCGTGCAACAACGCCTGCGCCAGGCACACGCGGCGGCGGAAACCCTTGGACAACGTCTCGATGGTTTGCGCGAGCACCGGCTGCAATTGCAGCCGTTCGACCATCTCGTCCATGCGGCGCGCGCCGGTAATGCCGGTCAGCCCGCGCACCCGCGCCGCAAAGTTCAGGAACTCGGCGACCGCCAGTTCGCCATAACTCGGCGCGCCTTCCGGCAGGTAACCCAATGCACGGCGCGCGGCGATCGGATCGCGCACCACGTCGTGACCGCACACCACGGCACGCCCCGAACTGGGCCGCAGGAAGCCCGCGATCATCCGCATCGACGTGGTCTTGCCCGCGCCGTTCGGGCCCAGCAACGCCAGCACCTGCCCCGGCGCCACCTTGAGGTTCAGGCCCGCCACCGCATCGAACCTGCCGTAGCGCTTGCCGAGGTTTTCGGTCTGGATCATCGCCCGTCGGAATCACTGCATCGAGCGCGAACTTTAGCAGGGGGGATCGCGTCGTCGGCGTGGCTAGCCGAATGCCGTTCGCCCTGAGCGTAGGCCCGCAAGGGCCGAAGTCGAAGGGCCACCTGCGTTTCGACTCCGCTCGCTGCGCTCGCTACGCTCAACGCGAACGGAACGATTCAAACCGCCCAACGAAAAGGCCCGCACCAGGCGGACCTTTCGTTCGACAGCATCGCGCCACCTCAACCGCGGTGACGCTTCCTCGCATGCTCGGGCTTCTTGCGCGCTTCCGGTTTCTTGGAAGTTTCCTTCTTGTCGGAAGCGGCAGGCTGGGCGCCCGCCGACGACCAGATGGACGGATCCAGCGCGGTGAACGCCTGCGTGCGTCCCGCCTGCTGGTCCGGGGTCTGCGCCGGGGCATCCTGCACGGGCAGGAACACGCGGTAGATCTGGTCGTCGTCGTTGACGCTCGGCAGCGACGCCAGCTGGTTGTAAGCCGGCGCGACCGTCTCGTTGAACTTGTAACCGTGCGTGCCGGCGTAGGCTTCCAGCGCCTTGACCATGAACTGCACGCCGCTTTCACCGGTCCACGACGCGGCCAGCACTTCGGTGGCTGGCATCATCATGGCGCGAACGTTGGCATCGACGATCAGGCGATTCTGCTTGTCGAGGCTGCCCGGCGCGGTACTGTTTTCAGCCGTGGCGGCGCCCGCGGACGACGCGGAAGACGGCTGCCCAGCGCTGCCGGTCGAAGCCACGCTGGAAGACGAGGCCGGTTTCGACGACGCAGGCGGCGCGAGCGCGTCGGCGCCGGTGGGCGGCGGTGGCAGTTTGGTGAGGTCGTAATTCTTGCCGTCCACGGTGAGCGAGGTGCTGCTGATCGGCACCGCCAGATCGAAGATGAACGTGGTGTCGCCCCACTCGGTGCGGATGGTGGTGGTCGGGCCTGCTGCCTTAACGCCCAGCTTGGCCATCGCCGCCTGGATTTCCTTCATCGCCGCGGCCTTGGCCGTGTCGATGTCGTCCACGGTACGCGGTGCCTTGGTGGAAACCAGCAGCACCGGCGTGGCGTCGCTGCGGTACAGGCCCGGGTCCACCTTGCTGTAATCGACGTTGGCGATGCCGGCCAGCATGTTCTGCAGCGCACCGAGGCCGTACTGGATCACCGTGGACGGATCGCCATGGATCCACAACGACGAATAGCGGTCGATCAGGTTCCAGCCGTAATCCACGTCGTACGACCAGGTCACCGTGCTGACGCGCTGGCCCTGCCTGGGGTCAACCTCCAGCGTGAATACCTTGTTGGTGCCATGCCAGTCGTTGGTGAGGTTCCAGGTAACGGTGCTCTTGCTGGCGATGTCGATGTTGCCCGACTTGTTCACCAGCGTGCCGTCGCCGATGGTCTTGTCGCCGTGCCAGTTGATGGTCGCGCCGGGGCCGTAGGCCGGGCCGGACAGCGTGAACTTGACATCCGGATCGAGTGCCTTCAGGCCCGCGCCCGCGGAATCCTCGAAGCGCCTGAAGTTGTTCAGGACGTCATAGATGTGCTGCGGGTTGTGGCTGATCTCGATCGAACGCTGGATGTGCCCGTGGCTGGGCAGGAACAATCCCACGATCACGGCCAGGATGAACACGATGATCAGGGCTACGACGAATTCGAGCACACGGGTCATGCCAGGAATCTCCGGACGGCTTGTTCGCTTGGTCGACGCCTGCCCGCAGGGGCCGGCAGGTGCCACGTCAATGCAATAAACGTGAATGGCGGATGTTAGCGGCTTCGCTGCTTTCGCGCCATGGCATATTTGTGCGATCATCCCTGATCACCGTTTCGTTGAAGCGCGATGCAACTTTCCCGCGATTCGCGCGCAACGGATACCAGAGCGGCCTTCCATGGCCTGACTCTGGACAACAGCCACTTCGGCCGAAGGATACTAGCTAGACAATCCCCAATTCCAGCGCCTTGAGCACCGCGCGCGTACGGTCGCGCACGCCCAGCTTGGAAAGAATGTTGGAGACGTGGTTTTTCACCGTGCCTTCCGCGACCTTCAGCGAATTGGCGATTTCCTTGTTGCTGTAACCGCCGGACATCAGGCGCAGGATTTCGGTTTCGCGGTCGGTCAGGGGATCGGGCTGGCCGAGGCTGCTGAATTGGTTGTTGATGCGATTGACGCCAGCCAACAGGCGCTGCGTTACCACCGGCGCGATCAGCGAGCCGCCACCGGCGACGGTTTTCACCGCGTCCACCAGTTGCTCCAGCGACACATCCTTGAGTAGATACCCGCGCGCACCCGCCTTCAGCCCCGCGAGCACCAGCTGATCGTCGTCGAAGGTGGTCAGGATGATGGTCGGCGGCACCTTACCGCGCGCGGAAAATTCATTCAGCACATCGAGGCCACTCTTCCCGGGCATGCGCATGTCCAGCAGGACGACGTCCGGCTTGACCTCCGGAATCTTCTGCAACGCCGCAATGCCGTCGCTGCACTCGGCCACCACCTGGATTTCGGGCGACAGCTCCAGCAACGAGCGTATGCCCTGGCGCACCAGCGTCTGGTCGTCCACAAGACACACCGAAATCATGCAATCCCCTCCAAACCTTGATTCACTCAAACCCTGTGCCAAAGAATCGGCTGTTCGCTGCTTGTCAAATGGTACTTTCCATGGGCAAGGAAGCTTCCAGGATGAAACCCTGGTTGCGCTGGGTTTCGATGTCCAGCTTGCCGCCCACCTCGGCCAGACGCTCGCGCATGCCGTTCAGGCCGTTGCCTGGCTTGAACTCGATCGCGCCGCGGCCATCATCGCTGGCCTTCAGCACCAGTTTGCCGCCCTCGCCCTCCTCGAAGCGCAACCACAGGTTGCGCGCGCGCGCATGCCGCACCGCATTGGTGATGATTTCCTGGGTGCAGCGCAAAAGCACCTGCGCGCGGCGCGAATCGCCCACCGCGAAACGTGGCGGCAACTCGAGATGAACCTCCAGGCCCGGCACGCCTTCGGTGAGATCGCGCAGCGCGTCGGTCAACTGGATGCCTTCGTCGTCGCGCAACTCGCTGACCACCTCGCGCACGTCGGCCAGCAACTGCTTGGCGGTGTTGCGCGCGCGGGTGACGTGATCGGACGCGGCCTCGTTCACGACCAGGTGTCCGGCCACTTCAAGGTTGAGGCTGAGGGCGGTGAGGTGGTGCCCGACCAGATCGTGCAGTTCGCGTGCGATGCGCATGCGCTCGGAAAGCCGGCTGGATTCGGCCAGCAGCGCACGCGTGGCACGCAACTCGGAATTCAGGCGGCGCTGTTCCTCGCGCGCATTGGCCTGCTGGCGCACGACCTCGGACGCGATGAACACGATTACCGAATTGCCGAAATAAAGGCCGGCCTGCAACACCGCGCCACCCAGCGTGAAGCGCGGAAACGCCCAGGTCGCGAACACTGCGATGCAACCGACGTTCTGCAGCACCAGCCATCCGAGCGCGGCCGGCAACGGCAGCAGCCAGGGCAGCACCATGCCGACCACCATCAACAGCAGCGCACCCACGCCGCTGGCGCTGAACCACGAAATCGCCAGCGCCGAACAGGTGAGCACCAGCAGCCCCAGCAGCTTGACGCTCCAGTACCGGCGCGAGTCGAGGTTGCGCGTCAGCAGCCAATAGACCACGCCGAAGACCGCGTAACTGGCCGCCCACAGCAGGATGTCGGTATGGTTTTGCGCGTGCAGCGCGCGCGCCACGTGCACCGGGTTGCGGCCTTCGGACAGGCTGTTCAACATCCAGTCGCGCTGGATCAGCGGCACGCCCACGCAGGCATACGTGATGAACCCCGCGAAACGCAGCAGGGCGACATGGCTTATCGAGAGGCGTTGCACGCGCCGATCATAACCCAGCCGGCCCGCGCGGAGCCGGCCGTCGAAGTTCGCGTCGCGGCGGCGGCGGGTGGCGTGCGATAATGGCCCGATGATGGCGGCCGCGACGGCCAGCCGCAATCCGGAAGCAAAGCTACACACCATGACGCTGACGCCGAACCTGACCCTCCGCGACGTGCGTGCGAGCGACCTCGCCGCCGTGATGGGGCTCAACAACACCGCCGGTTCATCCATCCTGCCGATGGACGCACCGCAACTGAACCATCTTTACCAGCACGCCGATTATTTTCGCGTCGCCGAGGTGGACGGCCACCTGGCCGGCTTCCTGATCGCGCTGCGCGACTCGGCGCCGCACGCCAGCTCCAACTTCCAGTGGTTTCGCGGGCACTGCGAGCACTTCGTGTACATCGACCGCGTGGTCGTCGGTGACCTGCATCGCGGCCACGGACTCGGCCGCACGTTCTACGCCGATGTGCAGAGCTACGCCGAAGTACGCTCGCCCAACCTCGCCTGCGAAGTGTTCCTGGAACCGCGCGACGATGTTGCCGTGTTGTTCCACGGCATCTTCGGGTTCCACGAAGCCGGGCAGCAAGTGATGCCCGAGTCGGGCCGCCGCGTCAGTCTGCTGCTCAAGGAACTCGACTGCCATGCGTTCGTGCGCGACGCCTATCCCGATGGGCTGCCCGCGCTGTCGTGGCTGACGCCGCGCGACCTGCCGGACGGCGAACCGCAGCTGCGCGCGGCGGGACGGGCGTGAGCGCGCGCCCGTCCGGCGCCAGCGCCGAAATCCTGGAAGCCGCCGATCTGCGTTTCGGCCAGGTCGGCATCGCCAGCGTGCGTGTACGCAGTTCCGATCCCGCCGCACTGCGCGCCGCCATCGAAGTTCGCGTACGCGAGGCGCCCGCGCTGTTCGAACGCGCGCCGGTGGTGGTGGATTTGTCCTTCCTGACGCCGCAACCCGGCGAGGATGCCGCGCGCGCGTTGCTCGATGCGGTGCGCGGTGCCGGCATGCTGCCGGTCGGATTGGCCTACGGCGATGAAGCCACCGATGAACTGGCGCGCCGGCTGGGGCTTCCGCTGATCGCGAAATTCCGTGCCCAGTACGAACGCGCAGAGCGCACGGCTTCGAACGACGAACCCATGCCGCACGCGACTGCCGCCGCGCAACCGGTTGCGGCAGCGAGCGCGGACCCGGTCACCGCGCTGCAGCACCACCAGCAGGTGCGCACCGGCCAGCAGGTTTACGCGCAGGGCTGCGATCTCGTCGTGGTCGGCACGGTGGCGAACGGCGCCGAAGTGCTGGCCGACGGCAACATCCACGTGTACGGTGCATTGCGCGGGCGTGCCTTCGCCGGCGCACTGGGCGACAAGGCTGCGCGAATCTTCTGCGGCGAGTTTCGCGCGGAAATCGTTTCGATCGCGGGCCATTACCGCGTGTTCGAGGAACTGCCGAAGGAATACGCAGGCAAGGCCGTGCAGATCCGGCTGGAACAGGAACGCTTGCAGATCGCGCGCCTCTAGACAGCCAGACTTTGACAAGGCATTCAGGCGCAACCCGAATAATCGGGCCGGCGCGCCGCATATTCATTCACCACCCAGCACCCATGGAGCCAATCCCTTGAGCGAAACCATCGTCATCACTTCCGGCAAGGGCGGCGTCGGCAAGACCACGACGTCCGCCTCGCTCAGCGTAGGCCTCGCACAGCGCGGCCACAAGACCGCGGTCATCGACTTCGATGTCGGCCTGCGCAACCTCGATCTCATCATGGGCTGCGAACGCCGCGTGGTGTACGACTTCGTCAACGTGATCCAGGGCGAAGCCTCGCTGAAGCAGGCATTGATCCGCGACAAGCGCCACGACAATCTATTTGTCCTGGCGGCGTCGCAGACCCGCGACAAGGACGCGCTGACGCAGGACGGCGTCGGCCGCGTGCTGGACGAATTGAAGCAGGACAGCTTCGACTACATCATCTGCGATTCGCCGGCCGGTATCGAAAAAGGCGCGCACCTCGCGATGTATTTCTCCGATCGCGCCGTGGTGGTGGTGAACCCGGAAGTGTCCAGCGTGCGCGACTCCGATCGCATCCTCGGCTTGTTGTCTTCCAAGACCCGGCGCGCCGAAAAAGGCGAAGGCGCCGGCTCGCAACACCTGCTGCTCACGCGCTACAACCCGGTGCGCGTCGAAGCCGGCGAGATGATGAGCGTAACGGATGTGGAGGAAATCCTCGGCATCCCGGTGCTGGGCGTGATCCCCGAATCGGAAAACGTGCTGGCGGCGTCCAACTCCGGCGTGCCGGTGATCCACGACGCAAGTTCGATTGCGGGGCAAGCCTACGCCGATGCGGTGTCCCGCCTGCTGGGTGAAGACGTATCGATGCGATTCCTTGACGCGCCAAAGAAGGGTTTCTTCAAGCGCATGTTCGGAACCTGAGGACCAAAGCGATGAGCCTGCTCGATTTCCTGCGTCCGCGCCCGAAGAACACCGCCAACATCGCGCGCGAGCGCCTGCGCATCATCGTCGCGCAGGAACGCGCAACCCGTGACGGACCTGACTACCTGCCGCTGCTGCGCAACGAATTGCTGGAAGTGATCCGCAAGTACGTGCACGTCGATCCCGATGCCGTCCAGGTCAACCTGGAACGCGGCAACGACGGCGAGGTGCTGGAACTGTCGGTGGCGCTGCCGGAAGCTGGTCGCGCAACAGGAACCAGCGGCTGAAGCCCGGACTCGGGACTGGCGTAACGCTCAGGTCGTCATTCCGGGGCTGCGCGGAACCCGGAATCCATTTTGATTCTGGTCTTTCGTTGAGTGCGGAAAATGGATTACTCGCGCCGTCCGTGGCGCTCACCCTGCGGACCGCCGGGATGACAGCCATGCAAAGACAAATGCCCCACGCGGAACAAACCAGACAAGGCTGCGTCCTGCGCATTGCGGATGTCGGCTTCAGCCCTTGCGCGGAGCTGCTCGCGCGGCACGGACTGGAACTGGTGCGCGTTGCAAACAATGCGCCGATCCCCGGCAGTTACTGGGGCGAACCCGAAGCCGGCGTGATCGCATCGAAGGTTTACGCGCGCGCCGACACGCCGGTGCATTCCCTGCTGCATGAGACCTGCCACCTGCTGGTCGCCGATCCTGCGCGGCGCGCGTCCATCCACACCGACGCCAGCGATTCTCTGGAAGAAGAAGATGCCACCTGCTACCTGCAGATCGTGCTGGCTGGCGACCTGCCCGGTTTCGGACGCGAACGCGCGCTGGCCGACATGGACGCGTGGGGTTACTCGTTCCGGCTCGGCTCCGCGCGTGCGTGGTTCGAAGGCGATGCCGAGGATGCGCTTGCGTTTCTGGAAGCGCGGGAATTGTTGCCAGGTGCCAGCAAGCGGGAGCCGAATCGTTCGCGCTGAGCGTAACGAACGCAGCGAATGAAGTCGAAGCGCTCGATCCTTCGACTTCCTCGCTCCCCTCAAAGCGCGGACGTCCATGGGCGATCCCCGCGCCGCACCTTTGGCGCTACGCCCGGGAGGAACGGATTCCCTGGTTGGCCGTGACCCTTGCTGCGAGTGCTTGACGCCACGACGCGAAGCTCGGCTACCATACGCCGACACGCAAGGGAGATGGCATGCCTCCCCGAACCGCCGGCATTCCGGCTGATGATGCCTACGCCACCGGGTTCCGGCGCGTAGGTGTTGCGTTCCGAAGCGCAGCGCGTGCGGTCCCCGACCACCTTCCCACGGAGTCGGATACTCGACATGCTGATCTACGCCCTGCTCGCCACCGGTTGCGGTGCCTTCCTCGGCGCGTGCCTGCGCTACATGTTCGGCGTCTGGTTCAACCCGATCTTCCCCACCATGCCGCTGGGCACGCTCGCCGCCAATCTATTGGGCGGCCTGTTGATGGGGCTGATCCTCGGCGCGTTCGCGCAGTTCCAGTCGCTGTCGCCCGAAACGCGCGTGTTCGTCACCACCGGATTCCTGGGCGGACTGACCACCTTCTCGACGTTTTCCGGCGAAACGGTCACTCTGCTGCTGCGCGGCCAATACGGCTGGACGTTCGGCATCATCGGCGTACACGTTATCGGCACGCTCGGGATGACACTCTTGGGTTTCGCGCTGATGCAGGGCCTGTTGAGGCACTTTGCATGAACGATTCCACTCCTACCGAAGGCGTGTACCTGCGCTTCTTCGTGCATGAAAACCGCCGTCACGGCGGCATGTTGCTCTACGACTGGCTGCTCGCGGAAGCGAAGAAGCTGGGCTTGTCCGGCGGCACCGCGTTCCGCTCGATCGCGGGTTACGGTCGCCACGGCGTCACCCACGAAGCGCATTTCCTGGAACTGGCCGGGCAGGAAACGGTGCGGGTGGATTTCGTGGTGGCGCGCGACGCCGCCGACCGAATGCTCGCGCGCGTGCGCGAGGAAAACCTGCAGATGTTCTACGCGATGCTGCCGGCCGAGTTCGGCACCCTCGACGGTTCCAGGTGAGCGCAACGACCGCGCAGCAGCGTCACGGGACCGCGTTGACCTTCGTCGTGCTGATCGGCGTGGTCAGTCTGTTCGCGGACATGACCTACGAAGGTTCGCGCTCGATCTGGGGGCCGTTCCTCGGCACGCTGGGCGCGACTGGCGCGATCATCGGGCTGGTCGCGGGAGGCGGCGAGTTGCTCGGCTACCTGTTGCGCCTCTTCACCGGCGCACTGGCGGACAAGACGCAGCGTTACTGGACGATCACCATCGCCGGTTACGCGATCAACCTGCTCGCGGTGCCCGCACTTGCGCTCGCGGGCAACTGGCCGGTCGCGGCGGGCCTGGTGATCCTCGAACGCAGCGGCAAGGCGCTGCGCACGCCGGCGCGCGACGCGATGCTCTCGTACGCCGCGAAGGACATGGGCGGTGCGGGCTGGGCGTTCGGCCTGCACGAGGCGCTGGATTCCATCGGTGCGGTGCTGGGTCCGCTGATCGCGGCGCTGGTGTTGTTCCTCCACGGTGGCTACCGGCACGCGTTCGCATGGTTGTTGCTGCCGGCAATCGGTGCTCTCGCAACGCTCGTGATCGCACGCATCAAGTTCCCGCAACCCCGGGATCTCGATCCCCGCCCCGCACCCGAGCTTGATGACGCGCGCGCGCTGCGCGACCTGAAGATTTTCCTGATCGCGACCGCACTGATCGCGGCGGGCTATTCCGATTTCGCGCTGATCGCGTTCCACCTCGCGCGTGACCACGTTGTGGCGAGTGACGTGGTGCCCACACTGTACGCGGTGGCCAGCCTGGCGGGCGGGCTCATTGCCCTGCTGATGGGCAAGCTGTTCGACAAGCAAGGCCTGTCGATCTTGCTGCGGACAACCCTGGGGCCCGCGTTGTACGCACCGTTGGTGTTCCTCGGCGGCCCGTGGCTCGCGCTCGCGGGCATGGCCTTGTGGGGCATCGGTTTCGGCGCGCACGATTCGCTGTTCCGCGCCGCGGTGGCGCAACGCATCCCGCGCGAGCGCCGCGCCACGGTCATGGGCGTGTTCAATGCGATTTACGGCACCGCATGGTTCGCCGGCAGCGTCCTGCTCGGCGTGTTGTACGATATCAATCCGCTCTACACGGTGATCGCCGCACTGGTGTTGCAGCTCGCCGCGTGCCCGCTGTTGTGGAGCCTTCGCAACGGGAGCGCACGATGAACGACATGACGGCGAACACCGAACCCGTGCAGTTGTCGCGCCACGACCTGGCGTTGCGCGAAAAGGCGCAGAGCCTGCTCGCGCATGCCGACGTGCGCATCGACGGCGACCGCCCCTGGGATCTTCGGGTACACGACCCGCGCGTGTTCGCGCGCGCCTTCGCGCACGGCTCGCTCGGCCTGGGCGAGGCCTACATGGATGGTTGGTGGGACGCGCCGTCGCTCGACCAGTTTTTCCATCACGTGCTGGGCGCGCATCTCGACGAACACCTGCGCGACTTCGATGCGTTGCGCGCGCACCTGCGGGCACGTTTCCTCAACATGCAGCGCGGGCGCAAGGCCTTCAAGATCGGCAAGGCACACTACGACATCGGCAACGATCTGTTCGCGAAGATGCTCGGCAAACGGCTGGTGTATTCCTGCGGCTACTGGGCCAACGCGACCGATCTCGACGCCGCCGAGGAAGCCAAGCTCGACCTGGTCTGCCGCAAGCTGCAATTGCAGCCCGGGATGAAGATCCTCGACATCGGCTGCGGCTGGGGCGAGGCGCTGAAATATGCCGTAGAGAAATACGGTGTGTCGGGCGTCGGCGTCACGGTGTCGGAACAACAGGCGCAATTCGCGCGCGAGCTCTGCAGAGGCCTGCCGATCGAAATCCGCCTGCAGGATTACCGCGACGTCGAGGAAAAATTCGACGCGGTGTATTCGATCGGCATGTTCGAGCACGTCGGCTGGAAGAACTACCGAACCTATTTCGAGGTGTGCCGCCGCTGCCTGAAGGACGATGGCCTGTCGGTGCTGCATTGCATCGGCGTGAATTCCACGCCGTCGCGACCCGATCCGTGGATCGAGAAGTACATCTTCCCAAACTCGATGGTGCCAGCCGCATCGCAGATCGCGCCGGCGCTGGAAAACCTGTTCGTGGTCGAGGACTGGCACAACTTCGGCGCCGATTACGACAAGACGCTGATGGCGTGGCTGGCCAACTTCGACGCCGCATGGCCGGAACTCTCAGCCAGCAATCCGCGCTACGACGAACGCTTCCGCCGGATGTGGCGCTATTACCTGTCGAGCTCCGCGGCCACCTTCCGTACCCGCCGCGACCAGTTGTGGCAATTGACGTTGTCGCCGCACGGCGTGCCGGGCGGCTACCGCGTGCCGCGCTGACGCCGAAAAAACGCCCCGCAAAGCGGGGCGTGAAAGCAGACACCTGGAGAGTGCGCAGCCGGCGTCTGGATGCTTCGGTGCGGCTTCCGCTACTTCGCTGCGACGTCGGCACCCGCGTTCACCGCCGAGTGTGCCGCGACGTACTGCTGCAGCAGCGCGCCGTAGCGCTTGTGCAGCCGATCGATGCCGCCGGTCAGCGATTCGGGATACGAAGTCGAGGCTCCGAACAGCATCCCGATTTCACGCCGCGAGAAGTTTGCGCGCAGGAATTCGTTGTAGCCGTCGCAGGCATGACCGGTGGTGTCATTCGGCGGGGTGCACGCGGAGATTCCCGCGGCCTGCACGTTGACCGATGGCAACACCTGGTTCTGACCCGTGGCAGCCGCGACGCCGGCCATGCCGGCAAGAACGATGGCGATTGTGATTGCGCTGAGTTTCATGACGTTCACCTCTTGAAACCTGCAGCAGGTCGTCCGTAACGGGCATGCACGGATGGTGATTCGTCCAGATCCATGGGCGGTGAGGGTTCGGCCCTCACTGACTACTTCGGCAAACGCGCAGGAAAGTGACAGCGCCGCGACCGCGGCTTTAGAACTTCTGCCGATAGCTTGCGTAGAAGAAACGGCCGGGGATGTCGTAGTCCGGAATGAAGGAATTGGCTTGAGCATACGAATACGCGATGGGCGGGCCGCGGTCGAAGGCGTTGCGCACGCCCAGCGTGAACATGCCGCGCCACGGAAAGACCCAACCCGTTTCCAGATCGACGTAGGTCACCGCGCCAACGCGATTGCGCGGCGCGGGCGCGCCGTCCACCACTCGATTCGGGTCGGAGCACAATGAATACAGCGAGGAGTCACCAACGTAGTCGGCGATTTGGAATACGTTGCTGCAATCCTCCTTGATCGGCGAGAAGTAGCGCCCGGTGATGGAGGCGTTCCATGCGCCGCGCTGCCACGCCAGCGTCGCGACCGAACGCAGCCGCCAGACCACGCCATATACGTCATTGTTGCTGCCGGCGACGTTGCCTTGCGACAGGGAACCGTCCGGAAGCGTCGCCCCGAAGGCGGGCCGTCCGATCGCGCCCCAGTAGTCCACGTACGCGCTTTCCCAATGCAGGTTGAAATCGCCCATGTGCGTGGTGCGCTTCCAGTTCAAGCCGAAATCCACGCCTTCGGTTTCGATGCCGCCCGGAATGTTTTCGTTGATGGCCAGCACGTGTATGAGATCGCCGTCCGGGGCTCGCGTGAGGCGCGAACACGCGGCCGGATCGTTCTGCTCGTAACAGGCGTTCACGAAGAACTGCGCACCGGGATTGCCGATCGCGTTGCGGATCTGGATGCGATACCAGTCCGCGCTGACATCCAGCCCGGGGAACCAATGAGGGCTGTACACAAGACCTGCGGTCAGCGACCGCGACGTTTCCGGCAACAGCGCCGGATTGCTGCCGCTGGCGGTGATGACGGTGAAGAAGTTGGACACGTTCGCCGGAACGCCGTGCGCCAGACAGTTGGCGGCGATCGCCGGCGGCGGCGAATACCCGACCTGCGTCGCGCAGATGTCGTTGACGTTCCCGCCGGTACCCTCGACCGTGCCACCGAACGCTTCGAAAATGCTGGGCGCGCGGAATCCCTGCGACCAGGTCGAGCGGACCAGCAGGTCGTCCACCGGCTTCCAGCGCAATCCGAGTTTCGAGTTGTCGGTACCACCGAAAGACGAATAATCCGAATAGCGCGTGGCGAGATCGATGCCGAGTTGGCGGGCGAACGGCAGGTCTTTCAGCAACGGCACGTCGAACTCGAGATAAGCCTCGTTCACCGCGTAGGCGCCCTGCGTGGGCCCGTAGGTCTGGCCGGTGCCGTTGGCTTCGCCACTGGCGACCAGCGGGTCGGGCCGGTTCGCGCCGCGTTCCAGCCGGCGCTCCAGTCCGGCCGCGAAACCCAGCGGTCCCGCCGGCAAATCGACAAGGCTGGAAGTCACACCCAGATCGAACGAGTCGGAACGCGCGGATTCGTGATTGCGCACGTTCACGTCGAGGTAATCCATCATGGCCTGCGTGAATCCGCCGGCCCCCCTGAACAGGTCGAGCGGCACGCAGCCCACGATCACGTCGCCCGGCGTGCCGCAACGCGCAACACCCTGCGCGTCGTGGAACGAAGGCCCCACCGCCAGTTGCAGCTTCGCGTTGTCCGCGTAGGGTCCGGCGAATTCGCTTTGCAGGGCCTGGGTTTGGGTGGCGTCCGCATTCCAGTCCCAATCGCGTCCCCACACGTGAAGCGATCCGTTGAACCCCACGTGCAGGTGCGTGGTGTCCACGCTCTGCTCGAAGCGCCGGGGGTCGGAATCCGGCCAGCGCGAATACACCAGATATACCGGCGTGCCGAAGGGGTTGTAGATGTTCTGCTGCGAAACCTCGAAGGATTGCGGGTTTCCCGTGGGAAATTTCAGATCCGAAAACAGCACCACGGGCGGCGCCAGCTGCTGCGCGGATTGCCGCTGGTTGAACAGCGCGTCGGCCGTGAACGCCAGCGTGGGCGAGAACTCCCAGCGGAATTGCCCGAACGCCGAACGCTTCGTCTGCGGTGTCTGCAGGTAGTTGAAGGGGACGAAGTCGTAGTTGAGATCGGTCCCAAGTATGGGATGGAAATCTCCCGGCGAGGTGCCGGGGCGGCCCGGCGTCAACGCCATGATCTGGAAATAGTCGGGAGGGGGCGCCGCGATCACGAACGGGCCGTCGGGACCGAACGAGCCCGAGCCTGCCAGCGGAAAGCCAGGTACGGGCACCGACGAAATCCGCCGCGCATCGGCGAAAACCGGATCGTCCTTGCTGTACTGCACACCGAACGACGCCCTCCATTTTTCGCCGCTGCGCCCGAGGCTGAAATCGCCTTCCACGCGGCGCCCGTCGTCCTGGTCGGTTTCACCGGCATAGACGCCGGCTTCCGTGCCCACGTAATTCTGGCGCGTGATGATGTTGATCACGCCACCGATCGCATCGGAGCCGTAGATCGCCGAAGCGCCGTCCTTCAGCACCTCGATGCGATCGACCAGCGCCAGCGGAATGGCGGAGAGATCCACCGCGCCATTCACGTCGGAAGCCCAGCGATGGCCATTGACCAGTACCAGCGTGCGATTGGAGCCAAGGCTGCGCAGGTTGACGGTCAGTTTGCCGGTGGCGCCATTGTTGATGTTGCGGTTCATCGTCTGGCCGCCCGCGACGATCAGCGACTGCACGATGTCGGCGAGACCGCTCAGTCCCGTGCGGACGAGATCCTCGCGCTTCAGCACCTGCACCGGATGCTCGGTTTCCAGGTCCACGTCGCGGATGTGCGTGCCGACCACCACGATGGCCTCCAGGGTTTCCGGCGGTGGAGCCGACGTGACGTCCTCCTGCTGCTGGCTGGTCTGTGCTGCCCATGCCGTGGACACGCACGCTGCGCACAGGAGCAAGGCGAACACCCGCGTGCTGTTCATGGCTGAGCTTTCGCGGCAAGTTGAGGGGTTTGTGACGGCTCCAAAGTCAACGCCAGGAACAGCAGGCCCGGGCTGGCCGCTGGCGGCGCTTCGAGAGAAATGGCGACGACCTCGCGATCCGGTTCGGGGTTTTCCAGCCGCACCACGTAACCCGCCGCATTCGTCTTCTCGCCCATGTCGGCAATCCCGTATCCGCGAATCGCCGTGGCGAAGTTGCCGAGCCAGCCGATGCGGCGCCCGCTGAGGCCAGTTGGACGCATCTCCAGCAACGCGCGCGTGTCGCGGTTATCGAATATCGTCAACACCCGTTCGCCGCCGTCGCGGTAACGCAACCGCACCGCGCCGACCTCTCCCGCGATGGGATCGAACTGGAAAACCATCGCGTCGATCGCCACGACACGTTGCGGCGCGATCCGCAGCGGCTTGGATTGCGCCGGGAACACGGTGTTCAGCGGGTTCAGCAGCGTTCCGGAAAGCTGCACCGCGCGACCCAACTCGAAATCGACGCCGGCGTAACGTTGCAGCCCGCGCGGCAGCGTCGGCAGGGTCTGCGGGCGCGAGGGCACGCCTGCCACACGGCTCATCGGCGCGTGCGGTTCGACGTTGGCGATCGCATCGATGTCCAGCGGCTCGTAGCGCGGATCCGGGACCGGCGCGGCGGCCGTGTCGTCCACCACGGCGGCCGTCGCTGCGGGTTGTTCCGGCGCCGTACCGGGGTCTGCGGCGCGCAACTGTCGGCGTTCCCCGGCCGACAGCGGCGGCACCCTGCCTTGCCCGATGCTTTCCCGCTCCGTGAAATCACGCAGGGCAAGGTCTCGCGCTATGCGGTTCACCGGCCGTGCATCGGTGGCGATGCGCCACTGGAACCAATGCCCGGCCATGGTGCGGCCAATCAGGCGAGAACCATCCGGGGCGAAGGCAAGCTGTTGCACCGCGTCGTGATTGGGAAGCGCCAGCTTGAAATCCGGCACGAGCAGCTGGTTGCGGTCGATGACGTACAAACCCACGCCGTCAAGCAAGCCAAGCGCGAGCAGGCGGCCATCCGGGCTGACCGCACCGACACTCACGCGGTTTCTGGGACTCGGTACCACGGACAGCACTTTTTGTCCGGCGCCCGCGCCGGCGAACAGCATCGCCGTACCCATCTCGATCACGCCGCGCCCGTGCGGCAACGGCACCAGGCCGAATTCATTGCCGACGCCGACGGGCTTGCCGATGAGTTTGCCGTTGGCGTCCCAGTGCCAGATCTTCGGGTCCGGCCCTTCTCCCCACGCGGCCTGTCCGGAAAAGCTCCAGATGCTGCCGTCGCCGGCGAAGTGCGCATCGTCGATGCGCGCCTGTGTTTTGTCCGCGTGCAGCAGGCGCTGCGTGATTCTGGCCTGGCGGGTGT
>JAGWZT010000281.1 GCA_018971925.1 Lysobacteraceae bacterium
CGCGTTGGTCAAACGCAACCAGCAGCTGCCGGATGCATCGCCCCTGCGCACGGAGCTGGGCCGCGAAATCCTCGCCGCCTGCGCGCGCCATCCCGAATTCCACGCCGCCACGCTTCCGGTGAAAATCCTGCCGCCACGGTTCAACCGCTACACCGGTGGCAGCGCTTACGGTGCGCACATCGACGGCGCCGTGATGGCGCTGGCCGACGGCAGCCAGTTGCGCAGCGACATCGCCTGCACCGTGTTCCTTGCCGATCCCGAAAGTTACGACGGCGGCGAATTGATCGTCGACGACACCTACGGCGAGCACGAGGTCAAATTGCCCGCGGGCGACGCCATCGTGTATCCCGCCAGCAGCCTGCACCGCGTCGCACCGGTCACGCGCGGCGCGCGCGTGGCGGCGTTCTTCTGGATCCAGAGCCTCGTGCGCGACGAAGCACAACGCCGCACCCTGCTGCAGCTCGACACCGCGATCCGGCAACTCACCGGAAGTGGCGCCGATGCGGATGCGGTCAAGCGGCTCACCGGGGTGTACCACAACTTGCTGCGGCAGTGGTCGGAGACGTGACCCAACCCATGTTCGGCAGCGAGCACCGCGACGCGCGATAATACGCGGCTTTCACCCACGGCAAAGCTCCGATGAACTATATCCCGGGTCAACGCTGGGTTTCCGAAGCGGAACCCGAACTTGGCTTGGGAACGGTTCTGCGGTGCGATGAACGCGCCCTCCAGGTGCTGTTCGCGAAGTCCGGCGTGGTGCGCAATTACTCGGCGCTGGGCGCTCCGCTCGCGCGCGCGAACTTCCGTGTCGGACAGCGCATCGCGGGACGCGGCATCTCGTTCGTGGTCGAGCGCATCGACCTGCACGACGGCTTGCTGGTGTATTCCGGAGAGAAACGCGAACTCGTGGAAGGCCAGCTCGACGACGAGCAGTCGTTGTCGCAGGCCGACGCGCGCCTGATGTCCGCGCGCGTGGACAAGCCGCACCTGTACGAACTCCGCAAGCAGGCCCTGCTCGCACGCGCGGCCGCGCGCCGTTCCGCGGCGTGGGGCATTCTTTCCGCGCGCATCGACTTGCTCCCGCACCAGCTCGGCGTGGTCGCCGCCTGCATGGAACGCGAGCACCCGCGTGCATTGCTGGCGGATGAAGCGGGCCTCGGCAAGACCATCGAGGCCGGCATGCTGATCGCGCGCATGCTGGCCACCGGCCGCGCCACGCGGGTGCTGATCGTCCTGCCCGACGCGCTGCTGGTGCAGTGGTTCGTCGAAATGCGCCGGCGCTTCCAGCTCGCCTTCGCGATCATCGACGAAGAACGTTGCACCGCAACCGAGGCGACCGACCCCGGGCACAATCCGTTCCTCGACGATCAGCTCGCGGTCGTTTCGCTCGCGTGGCTGACCCGTGAAAGCGTGCGGCGAGAGCAGGCGCTGGCCGCGGGCTGGGACATGCTGATCGTGGACGAAGCGCATCACCTGGAATGGACGCCCGAAACGCCCAGTCCCGAATATCGCGCGATCGAGGCGCTGGCCACGGCGACGCCCAGCGTGGTGTTGCTGACCGCTACGCCCGAACAGCTCGGCCGCCGCGCGCACTTCGCGCGCCTGCGCCTGCTGGATCCGGCGCGCTTCAATGACCTCGATCGTTACCTCGCGGAAGCCGAGGGCTACGCCGCGCTTTCACCGATCGCCGAACGCATCGCCAGCGCCGCCCCGCTCGATACGCGCGAGCGCAAAGAATTGTGCGAGCGGTTCCCCCACGACCCCGAGCTGCACGCATTGATCGCCACTTACCCCGATTATGCCGAGGCGTTGCTCGCCGCAATGATCGACCGCCATGGCACCGGGCGCGTGATGTATCGCAACCGCCGCGCCGCGGCAGGCGGCTTCCCCGAACGTGTGCTTGCTACCGAAGACATCGGTTCCGAAGCCGGCGAATCCGAACGCACCCGCCTGCTCGCGGAATTCGAGGACGACATGGGCTGCGCGGCGCCACGCGCCTTCGACTACGGTGCCGATCCGCGGATCGCCTGGCTGGTGCGGCTGCTGGACGCGCACCGCGACGACAAGTTCCTGCTGATCGCCACCAGCCGCGCCAAGGTCGAGGCCATCGACGCCGCGCTGCGCACACGCACCGGTGCGCCGATTGCAAGTTTCCATTCCGACATGACACTGTTGCAGCGTGATCGCGCGGCCGCATGGTTTGCGCAACCCGACGGTGCACGCCTGCTGCTGTGCTCGGAAATCGGATCGGAAGGCCGCAACTTCCAGTTCGCACACCGGCTGGTGCTGTGGGACCTGCCGCTCGACCCCGACCTGATCGAACAACGCATCGGGCGGCTCGATCGCATCGGCCAGCGGCACTCGATCGTCCTGCATGTGCCGTCGACACCCGGCAGCGCACAGGAAGCATTGCTGCGCTGGCACGCAGATGGCACGCGTGTGCTGCGCGAGTGCCCGGCCGACGGCCGCGAACTGCTGCGCAGGTTCGGCACGGAGGTCGTGCGCATTGCGCGCGCACACGCTACAACGGATGAAGCGGACGACCCCGAGCTCGACGCGCTGGTCGCCGCGACGGCGAGCGCGCACGCTGAACTTTCGGAGGCGATTCGCGCCGGGCGCGACCGCCTGCTGGAACTGGCCGCGCAACACGCGGGCGGCGTGACACTGCTGGCCGCGATGCGCGATGCCGATGGCGATGAAGCCACCCACGCGTTGATGCAGGAATGCTTTGAACCCTTCGGCGTGCACGCCGAGGACCTGGGCGACGGCAGCATCCTGCTGGATCCGGAATTCCTTTCCACCGACGCGCTGACCGGCTTCGGCAATGGCTCGCGGCACGTCACCTTCGACCGCACATTGGCGCTCGCGCGCGAGGAACTGGAGCTGTTGCGCATGGACAACCCGCTGGTGGCTGTCGCCTTCGACCTGCTGCTGACCGGCGAATTCGGCAATGCGGCGTTCCTGGTCGACCCCGCGCTGCCCACGCGCAGCGTATTGCTGGAAGCCGTGTACGTGGTCGAATGCGTCGCGGACGTGAAACTCGACGCGCCCCGGCACTTGCCGCCCACGCCGCTCGCAGTCCGCGTCGATTCGCGACTGGCCGCGCGCGACTACACGCCTTCCGCACCTTCGCTGTTACGCGCGCGCGAACGCGCGTTGGACATCTCGCGTTATCG
The DNA here is from genome assembly GCA_018971925.1 of Lysobacteraceae bacterium. Classification (GTDB taxonomy): domain Bacteria; phylum Pseudomonadota; class Gammaproteobacteria; order Xanthomonadales; family Rhodanobacteraceae; genus 66-474. The sequence goes on from JAGWZT010000281.1 coordinate 3,177, forward strand.
CCGCTACCTCGCGCAACTGGTGCCGCCGATGCTGGAAAAGGCCGATGCATTGGCCGCCGAGCGGGCCCTCGATATCACCGGCGCGGCCGTGGCACAGGCGCGCCTGGTGCTCGAAGCGCGCGTGCAGCGGCTGCACGCGCTGGCCGCGATCAACACTTCGATCACGGCAGAGGAAATCGCCAGCGCGGAAACAGCCCGTGACGCAACCCTGGCCACATTGGCTAAGGCCCGCCCACGCCTCGACGCGGTGCGGATGGCGGTCAGCCCGGATTTCCTGATGTTGCGGTGACTTCACCCGGACCCCGATCGAACCTCGACGCAGTCCGGGATCGCAGCGCAGCAATCGGCCACAACCTGTCGGTCATGCGTAGGGTGCGAGAATTT
>JAGWZT010000282.1 GCA_018971925.1 Lysobacteraceae bacterium
GCGATCATCACGCGGGCGGGTTTCGACGCGCTGAAAGCGGAGCTCGATCATCTCTGGCGCAAATTGCGCCCGGAAGTCGTCAAGGCGCTCGCCGCCGCGGCTGCGGAAGGCGACCGTTCCGAAAACGCCGAATACACCTACCGCAAGAAGCAGCTAGGCGAGATCGACCGGCGCGTGCGCTACCTGTCCAAACGCATTCCATCATTGAAAGTCGCCGAGGGCGCTCCCGCCGACCGCGACGCGGTTTTCTTCGGCGCAACCATCGAAATCGAAAACATCGAAAGCACCGAGACCCACATCTATCGCATCGTGGGCCCTGACGAAACCAACGCGAAGAAAGGCTGGATCAGCGTCGATTCGCCGCTGGCGCGCGCGGCGCTGAAGAAACGTGTCGACGAGGAATTCGAGGTGGAGTTGCCGGACGGAAAACAACGCTTCGTCGTGCTGTCGGTGAACTACGCATAGTCGCGGGATGCACCAATATCAACGTCGTCATTCCGGAGCGGGCTGCAGGCCCGAATCCGACCGCGTTGGCAGGACAGCCAACGCGAACGCCGGAGGCGGCCCGAAGGGCGAGCGCCAAGGATGGCGCGAGTCTATCGGTTTGAGGGTTGGTGCGCTTGCGATACCGATTCCGGGTTCTGCCCGCAAACGGCGCCGGCAGCCCCGGAATGACGAGGAGAGAATTCAACCCACTGTTGAAATGACGGCTTCCAGATCGTGTGCACCGGCACCGGTCACACGCACCTCGGCAAACTGCCCCGGTTTCAACGATGTGCCATCGGCGATACGCACCACACCGTCGATTTCCGGTGCATCGGCCATCGAGCGCGCGGTCGCGCCGTCGGCGTTCACTTCGTCCACCAGTACCTTCAATGTCCGGCCGAGCTTTTCCTGCAATTTCGCGGCGGAAATTTGCGCCTGCACTTCCATGAAACGCTCCAACCGGTCCTCCTTCAACTCTTCCGGCACCGGATCAGGCAGCTCGTTGGCCCTGGCACCACCCACCGGCGAATAGGCGAATGCGCCCACGCGGTCGAGTTGCGCTTCGCGCAGGAAATCCAGCAATTCCTCGAACTCGGCATTGGTTTCGCCGGGGAACCCGACGATGAAGGTGCTGCGGATCGTGAGGTCCGGGCACGCGCGGCGCCACGCATGGATGCGTTCCAGCGTTTTGTCGATATTGCCGGGGCGTTTCATCAACTTGAGGATACGCGGCGACGCGTGCTGGAACGGAATATCGAGGTACGGAAGGATTTTGCCTTCCGCCATCAGCGGGATGACGTCATCGACGTGCGGATACGGATAGACGTAGTGCAGCCGCACCCACGCACCGAGTTCACCGAGGCCGCGGCACAGGTCGGTCATGCGTGTTGCATACGGATCGCCGCGCCACGTGCGCTCGGCGTAACGCAAGTCCACGCCGTAGGCGCTGGTGTCCTGCGAAATCACCAGCAATTCCCTGACGCCGGAACGCACCAGCTTCTCGGCCTCGACCAGCACCTCGTCGATCGGACGCGAGACGAGATTCCCACGCATCGACGGAATGATGCAGAACGTGCAGCGGTGGTTGCAGCCTTCGGAAATTTTCAGGTACGCGTAATGCCTCGGCGTCAGCTTGATCCCGGTATCCGGCACCAGATCGACAAACGGATCATGCGGCTTCGGCAATGCCGCGTGCACGGCGCCCATCACGTTGGCGTAATCCTGCGGCCCGGTGATAGCCAGCACGTCGGGATAGGCCTCGCGGATCAGCGCGTCGCGCTTGCCGAGGCAGCCGGTGACGATGACCTTGCCGTTCTCGTGCAACGCCTCGCCGATCGCGTCCAGCGATTCCTGCACCGCCGCGTCGATGAAGCCGCAGGTGTTGACGATCACTGCGTTGGCCTTGTCGTAGCGCGGCACGATCTCGTAGCCCTCCGCCTTCAACTGGGTGAGGATGCGCTCGGAGTCAACCAGCGCCTTGGGGCAGCCGAGGCTGACGAAACCGACTTTGGGATTGGGTGCAGGCATGGCACGCGGCGTGTTCGTGGGCCGGCCATTTTATCCGGGCGGGGCGCCTTGCCGACATCTCGCGCATGACCGCACGGTAGTACGCTGTATGAATCGCATTCGAGGAACACGGCCATGGGCGAACGCATCAACCTCAACACCGCCGGCACGCATTGCATTGGCGCGTACCTCGCCAAACCGGCCGGCAAGCCCAAGGGCGGGATCGTGGTGGTGCAGGAGATCTTCGGCGTCACGCCGCATATCCGCAGCGTCGCCGATGGCTTCGCGAAGGCCGGCTACACCGCGATCGCACCGGCGTTTTTCGATTTCGTCGAGAACGACGTCGAACTCGACTACGACAAGGCCGGCATGGAACGCGGCAAGGATCTGGCGATGGAAGTGGGGCTCGACCGCGCCGTGGAGGCCGTCGCCAGCGCGGCGGATTCCATCAAGTCGTCCGGGAAGACCGGCGTGGTCGGCTACTGCTGGGGTGGTACCGTCGCACTGCTTTCGGCGCAGCGCCTCGGCCTGCCGGCGGCGAGCTATTACGGCGCGCGCAACGTCGCCTATCTCGGTCAGCCACTTGAGGCCCCGGTAATCTTCCACTTCGGCGCCAACGACCGCTCGATCACCGCCGAAGCCATCGACAAGCATCGCAAGGCCTGGCCTGACGCGCCGGTATACGTGTACGAACACTGCGGGCACGCATTCAATCGCGACGCGGACAAAAATGTCTACAACAAGAGCGCAGCCGACCTGGCGCTGGCGCGCACGCTCGCGTTCTTCGGCAAGGAACTCGCGGACCAGCCATGAAGCCCGCGCACGAGGCCGCATTCCAGCTCGACGCGCGTCTCGCCGCGGACACGGTATTCGTTGCCGACTGGCAACTCTGCCGGGTGCTGCTGATGGATGACGCGCAGTTTCCGTGGCTGGTGCTGGTACCGCGGCGCGCGGGCCTGACCGAACTGGACGACCTGGACGAGCGCGAACGCACGCAGCTGATGCGTGAAGTCACGCGCGCGATGAAAATGCTGCGAGGCGTCGCCGAATGCGACAAGCTCAACATCGGCACGCTCGGCAACATCGTGCGACAACTGCACGTGCACCTGGTCGCCCGCCGCGAGGACGACGCCGCTTGGCCCGGGCCGGTATGGGGACACGGGCCGGCGCGTCATTACCTGCCCGGCGCGCGCGACAAGCTGCTCGACGCCTTGCGCCGAGAGAGCCGAGAGGAAGTAGCTGTCCGCGCCCGGCGACGCAAACGCGATGGCTGAATCCTCCTTTGAGCCGCTGACTGAGGATGCGCTGCTGCTGCGCTTCGGAGACGGCATCGACATCGCAACGAACACGCGGGTGCATGCCGCGGCGAAGGCGTTGCGGGACGCGGATTTGCCCGGCATCACCGATATCGCGCCAGCGTATGCAACGCTACTGGTGCGGTTCGATCCAGAGACATGGTGCAGCCAAACGGAATCGCCTCCGTTTACTCGGATCATTTCCCAACTGCATTCCCTGATTGGCGGTGTTGCTGGCGAATCC
>JAGWZT010000283.1 GCA_018971925.1 Lysobacteraceae bacterium
GCGGTGATGCTCCACCCGGTCTTGCGGGCCACGCGCTGGTATTCACGATCGGGCGCGGCAACGAGGTGCAAACGGCGGCGGTGCGCACGTTGTCCGAATTGGTGGTGGGCCGCGAGGTCGACGCCGTGCTGGACGATCTCGGCGGGTTTGCGCGAGACCTGACCGGCGATTCGCACCTGCGCTGGCTGGGTCCCGAAAAAGGCGTGATGCACATGGCGATCGGCGGCGTGGTGAACGCCGCGTGGGACATGGCCGCCCGCCGCGCGGGCCTGCCGCTGTGGCGGTTCATTGCGGAAATGTCCCCCGGGCAAATCGTTGCCGCGATCGACTTCCGCTATCTCACCGATGCGCTGACGCCGGACGAAGTGCTCGAAATCCTGCGTCGTGTGCGGCCGCACCGCGAAGCGCGGGTCGACGAATTGCTGCAACGCGGCTATCCCGCGTACACGACCTCGCCGGGCTGGCTCGGTTATTCCGATGAAAAGCTGGAAGCGTTGGCGCGGCAGGCGATCGCGGAGGGTTTTCGCACGATCAAGCTCAAGGTCGGCGAGAACCTCGCCGACGACATTCGTCGCCTCGGCATCGCGCGCGCTGCGGTGGGCGAAGACATAGCGATCGCGATCGACGCCAACCAGCGCTGGGACGTCGCGCCCGCGATCGAATGGATCCGTGCGCTCGCGCCGTTTCGCCCCGCGTGGGTCGAGGAGCCCACCAATCCCGACGACGTGCTCGGCCACGCCGCGATCCGGATGGCGGTCGCGCCAGTGCCGGTCTCGACCGGCGAGCACACCCATAACCGCGTGATGTTCAAGCAACTGCTGCAGGCGCGTGCCGTGGATCTGTTGCACATCGACGCCACGCGCGTGGGCGGTGTCAACGAGAACCTCGCGATCCTGCTGCTGGCCGCGAAGTTCGGCGTGCGCGTATTCCCGCACGCTGGCGGCGTCGGCCTGTGCGAGATGGTGCAACACCTCGCGATGGCGGATTTCGTCGCGATCGGCGGATCGATGGAAGACCGCGCGATCGAATACGTCGATCACCTGCACGAGCACTTCACCGACCCGGTGCGGATTCGCGACGGACGTTACATTGCACCGGCGGCGCCGGGGTTCTCGACCGAAATGCACGGAGCTTCGTTGCGCGAATATCGGTGGCCGGATGGGCCGGCGTGGCGTGCCTGAAGATCCAACGATCTCTTATTCGTCATTCCGGACGCCGCGCAGCGGCGATCCGGAATCGGTTTTGTTGAATGCCGCACAGACACCGATTCCGGGTTCTGTCGCGCTGTGCGCGAACAGCCCCGGAATGACGAGCCAAAGCTAATCCCGGCGGTTCGCCAGCGCTTCCTCCAGCGAAAACATCCGCCTCATCGCCACCCATTTCTCGCCGGGCTTCGCGAACGGCAGCGGCTGCTGGAATTGATGCATCAGTGTTTCCCACGCCCGCACGCGCGGGTTGGTTGCATCCGCGGCGACCTTGGCGGCAGGCGAAAAGTCCTCGTCCGCCTCAATCACCATGAAAAGGCGGTTGCCCGCGCGGAATATTTCCATGTCGCGGATGCCGGCCGCGCGGATCGAGTCCACGATTTCGCGCGGAACGTTTCCAGGTGCGTGCCAGCGTTCATACTCGGCGATCAGCACCGGATCGTCCTTGAGGTCGAGGGCGTAGCAGAGGCGCATCGCTCAGGCCGGCCGCGTGCGCACGCGTTGCATCGCGAACAGGAACACCGCCGCGAAGCAGCCCAGCGGCACCAGCATCGCGCGTGTGATGCCAGCCGCATCGGAGACCGCGCCCATCGCGGCGGTCAGCACCGCGCCGCCAATGATCGCCATCACCAGCAACGACGCGCCGAGCTTGCGTTCGCTGTCGCCGAAGCCGTCCACGCCCAGCGCGAAGATCGTCGGATACATCACCGACATGAAGAAACTCGCGAGCACCAGCGCATATAGTCCCGGCTGCCCTGGCAGCGCGACGGCAAGTGCGCACAGCACCACGTTGATCGCGGCAAACAGCGCCAGCAATCTGCGCGGCGCGACGACGCGCATCAACGCCGTGCCGGCGAAACGCCCCAGCGTGAACAGCACCAGCGAGGCCGTCAGGTAATCGGCGGCGCGGCGCTCCGGCGTGCCGGGCAGCGTGCCCTGGGTGTAGCGGATCAGATAACTCCACACGCCGACCTGCGCGCCCACGTAGAAGAATTGCGCCGCGACCGCGGACAGGAATCGCCGATTGCACAGCAGACGCCCCAGGTGCCGCGGGCCACTGGCGTGGTGATCCGAATGCTCACCGTGCGCCGGGAAACGCACCAGCGCGATCATCAGCGCGAACGCGATGACCACGCAGGCGATCACCAGATACGGCGTCTGCACCGTCATCGACTGGCTGACGAAATACGCGTGCCGCACCGCGGGCGCCATCGCGGCGAGCTGCTGTGGGGTGTGCTCGACGCCGTTGAAGATGAATTCGCGCCCGATCAGGATGCCCGCGATCGAACCCAGCGGATTGAACGACTGCGCGAAGTTCAGGCGGCGCGCGCCGCCCTCGGGTGGGCCCAGCACCGTGACCAGCGGATTGGCCGAGGTTTCGAGGAACGACAACCCGCTCGCGATCACGAACAGGCCGGCAAGGAATATCCCGTAGGTTTGTGTGGCGGCGGCGGGCCAGAACAGCAGCGCACCCAGCGCGTACAGGATCAACCCGACCAGGATCGCGCTCTTGAAGCCGAAGCGGCGCATGCACATGCCGGCCGGGATTGCCAGCAAAAAGTAGCCCAGGTAGAACGCGCTCTGCACCAGCCCGGCCTGGAAATCGCTGAGCGTGAACGCGTTCTTGAACTGCTTGATCAGGATGTCGTTGAGGTTGTTGGCGACGCCCCACAGGAAAAACAGCCCGACGATCAGCGCGAACGCCAGCAGCGAGGCGTGCGTGGGTAGCGTGGTCCCGGTGTCGCGTGGCGTGGTGGCGCCGTCGGCAGACTGCATGATTGGCTCCTGCGGTCTTGTGCGCCCGCGCGCAGCAAGGCTTGCCCGTTGACGACTCGCACCCGATACTAGCTTGTGATTTGCATGGTTGTAAATATAAAATCCGGCTTCGCCAATGCAAGCTGCGTCGCGGCGCCGGGACAGTTCACCGGATTTTCGCCGAGGTGCGGCAGTTGCGCCGATCTTTGACGCGAAGGATGGAAAACATGACCGGCAAGCCCGCCAAGTATCGCGCGCCCGCCCTCGACAAGGGGCTGGACATCCTTGAACTGCTGGCGCGTGCGCACGCGCCCCTTTCGATGACCGGGGTCGCCGCGGCGATCGGTTATTCAAAAGGCGAGATCTTCCGCATGCTGCAGGTGCTGGAGGAGCGCGACTACATCGCACGCGGAGAGAACGACAGCAGTTATGCGATCACCACCCGCCTGTTCCGGCTCGGCATGGAACAGCCGCCGGTAAAGAGCGCCATCGAAACCGCCTTTCCGATCATGCACCGGCTGGCCGACGAGATCGACCAGTC
>JAGWZT010000284.1 GCA_018971925.1 Lysobacteraceae bacterium
GCCGTCGGCAGTGTTCGCGATCAGGTTTTTCAGGGCCGCATCCGCCGCCGCGCGATCACCACCGACCTGCAAAGCCAGGGCCAGTGCAATGTCACGCCAGACGCCCGGCGGTTCCTGTCGTGCGGATTCCAATGCGGCTTCGCTCTCGCCGCGTTGGATCTGGATGATCGCCAAACCGGTGGGCAGGAAGGGTTTGCCCGGCATCAGCGCGATGGCTGCGCGCGCAGTTTTCTCCGCATCCTCCATGTGGCCTGCTGCCGCCAGATACCAGGCCAGCCAGTAATAAGAGGAGCTGTTGCGCGGATCGATCGCGATGGACTGGCGGATCAACGGAATCGCCCGCTGCGGATGACCGAGTACGCCCGACAGGTGCCCCGATCCGAACGTCGACAGGCTGTCATTCGGCGCAAGCTCCATCGCGTGCCGGTACTCGGCTTCCGCACCGGTCCAGTCAAAGTCCGTCCACTGCAGCAACAAGCCGCGCGCGAAATGTGCCGTCGCCAAATCAGTATCCAGTTGCAATGCCTGATCGATCGCGGCACGCGCCTTGGCATACGCCTGCCGCTGGTCTTCGCCGCTCAGGAATGTCGCACCGAGCCGGGCCCATGTATTGCCCAGGTTGGCATAGGCAGCCGCGTAACGAGGATCAAGGGCAATCGCCCTGTCGTAGAAATCGATCGCCTTGCGCGCGTCGGCGGGGTCCACCAGCGCAGCGTGGAAACGACCCTGCGAATAAGCGTTCCACGCATCGAGATTGCCGCTCGGAGGGCGCTCGCTTTGCGGCGCAGCGCCATTGCCCGGCAGCAGCTTCGCCTTGAGTGCGCCCGCGACCGCACGGGTGATCTCGTCCTGCAACGCGAACAGGTCCTTGTACGCACGGTCGTAGTGTTGTGACCACAGCGTGCTGCCGTCCGCGGCGTTCACCAACATCGCGCTGACACGCACCATGCCGCCCGCGCGGCGCACGCTGCCTTCCAGCAGATGCGCGACGCCGAGCTTCCTGCCGATCGCCTTGCTGTCGTCCTCGCTGTCACGAAACTGGAAAGAGGAGTTGCGGCTGATGACCTTCAATCCGGCGAACTGCGACAGCGCGGTGATCAGGTCTTCCGACAAGCCATCCGAGAAATACTGCTGGCCCCTGTCACCGCTTTCGTTGGCCAATGGCAGCACGGCAATGGATTTGGCGGGGATGACGGAGGCCTGATCGCCTTCCAACCCCGCGCCCTTGTGCCACACAAAGGTGTTGGTGAGCAGCAGCACCACCGCGATCGCCAGCACCGCGATGATTGCGCGGTCCATGCGATGGCCGGTCGCGCGCGTGATCGACGCATCCACCGCAACTTCGCTCTCCCGCTTGAGCCCCTGCGGCGTCCATTCATAGAACCACGCGAACGCGATCCAGAACGGAAAGCCGATCGCGGCAGCAATCAGGAACCAACGGGTGGCGTAGTCCGGCAATCCAAGCGCGGGACTGAATTGCGAAAAACCCTGCCCGAAAGCCCATACTGCGCCCGCGTACAACGCCGCCGCGCGCAGCACGTTGCGGCGCTTCAACTCCGAGAAGAAGGACCGACGATCCGCCACGGCGCGCGACGCTCTCGCCGGCAACACGCCGGCCTCCGGGGGCGGAGTTTCCCTGCTCGCGTCGCCGGTTGCAAGCGACCGTCGAATGCAGCCTTCCCGGGAACCGGAATCATCAGCATCCACGAGCGGGCAGGCGCGGCCGTCCGCAACCGCGGATTCGCTTCAGTCGAAACGCGCCATGACCTGCCGATACCGTGGCATGCCCCGCAAGCTTTCCAGATCGGGATCGTGCTCGATCCACTCGCGGAACCCGTGGCCCGCGGAAAGCGCGCGGTCGAGCATATCGAGTGCACGCTCGTTGTCACCGAGATGCGTGTAGGTGCAAGCAGCGTTGTAAAGCGTTCCGAAATCATCAGGCTGGAGACGCAATGCGGTCTCGATGTTGCGGCGGGCACCTTCGGCGTCGCCCATCCGCACCTGCATGCCCGCGGCGAGATAAAGCGCGCGGCCATTTTCCGGATCTGCCGCGATCTCTGCCAGCGCCGACGGCAGGGCACGTCTCAGCAGCGCATCGCCACGCGCCTTGTCACCCAGCGCATCGGCTGCATTGGAAGCCAGCGTCAACGCCTGGAATTCATCGGGACGCACGCGGTGCGCAGCTTCGAATGCCTCGATCGCGCGCTCGTGCTGTCCCTGTGCGAAGCAGTGCCTGCCGTAGTAGTAGTGCGCCTCGTAGAGTTCCGGATTGAGTTCGATCGCCCGCTGGAAGGCCGCGATTGCACCTTCGTTGTCTCCGGACAATGACAACGTATTGGCGCGCGCAACATGCGCCTCGGCAAGCTCCGGGGCCAGTTCCAGCGCGCGCTTGGCGGCGGCAATCGCCTCTTCCAGCGCGCCTTCCGGCCTGATGATCCGCCAGATCAGCAACTGCGCCAACGAATCGGCCAGGCCCGCCTGCGCCTGCGCGTAGTCGGAATCCAGTTCGATCGCCCGACGAAACATTTGCGGTGCCTTGGTCCAGTTGTCGCTGCTCTTGAGGGACTGGATCTGGCGGCCACGCAGGTAAAACTCATAGGCGCGCATGTCGCGCGGCGCGTTGCGGCCGATGTCGAGCCCGGCGTCGGCCTTCAGCGACACCCGCAATGCGCGCGCAATATTACGCGCGATCTCTTCCTGGATCGCGAAAATGTCCTCGAGACCACGGTCGAAATTTTCCGACCACAAGTGATAGCCGCTGCCCGCATCGATCAATTGTGCAGTCACCCGTACACGATTTCCCGACTTGCGCACGCTGCCTTCCATGATCGCCGCGACATTCAATGCGCGCCCGATTTCGCGCGCGTCGACGCCGCCACCGCGAAAGCGGAAAGATGAAGTGCGCGAAGCGACACGCAGGCCGGGGCAGCAGGCGAGCGCATTCATGATCTCCTCGGCCAATCCATCGCAGAAATAAGCCTGATCCATGACTTCGCTGAGATCGGCGAACGGCAGGATGGCCACGGAAGCTCCCGGGACAGCGGCATGTTCGCCGGTCGCGGGCGATGTTTCGGAAACGGGGGATGTCCGCTCGATGCCGCGGACACCAATGTCGTACACCCAGGCGAGCGCACAAGCCAACACGAAGCCCAACAGCAGCAGCACCAGCAGCAGGCGCATCGACCACGGTGGCAGGCCGATGGGCTCGAAGATGGCGCTGCCGAGCTGGATCAGCAACCAGCCGGCGACGGCGTACGCAGCGGCTACGCGAAACACGCGGCGCCGGCGGAACTCCGCGAAGGAGTGCTTCAATGGTCCAACCCAGTTGCCCATTTTGGACGGCTCCACTTCCGCCCTGTCTATCCGCGCGCGATTGCAAGCGCCCGTCGCCGAAATGCTACACGCGCAGACCCCGGATATGAGAAGGCCGCCCGAAGGCGACCTTGATTCTCATGCTCGATGGAAACGAAGCGACTG
>JAGWZT010000285.1 GCA_018971925.1 Lysobacteraceae bacterium
AACGCGCATCCGCATGCGCATGCCTTCCTGGACAACGGTCCGGCCGCGCCCTTCGATGTCGCGCCGATCGCGAAAAATCCGCTGGCGCCCGATGCGGTCGCGATCGGCGCCAAAAGTTGCGCCGCCTGTCACGCACTGGAGAACATGCAAGCGTCCCACTCGCTGCACGTACAGGCGTTCCGCGCCGGCGTCGCGGGAACCGGTGCCGCGGCGGCCTGTGAAGCCTGCCACGGCCCCGGTTCCGCACATGCCAGGGATCCGACCAAACCAGGCTTGATCATCGCCTTCACCCGTGACAGCAAGACGCCGGTCGACACGCAGGCCGGCGTGTGCCTCGCGTGCCACAAGGGCGGTGCACGCCAGGACTGGATCGGTTCGGTGCACCAGCAACACCAGCTCTCCTGCACCGATTGCCACAACCCGATGGCGCGGCTGTCGCCCGAGGGCGTGCTGGCCGACAACTCCATCAACCAGGTGTGCACGACCTGCCACCAGGACATCCGCGACAAGTTCAACCGCCGCTCGCACATGCCGCTGCCGGAAGGGCAGATGTCCTGCGTCGATTGCCACAACCCGCACGGCACCTTGACCGCGGACCTGATCAAGACCGACACCGTCAACGAGACCTGCTATTCCTGCCATGCCGAGAAACGCGGACCGTTCCTGTTCGAGCATGCGCCGGTTCGCGAGAACTGCCTGGCCTGCCACGACCCTCATGGCTCCAACCAGCAAGCGCTGTTGATGCTGCCGGTGCCGATGCTGTGCCAGCAGTGCCACACCATGACGGGGCATCCCAACGATGTGCTGACGACGGCCGGGCTCGCGGCCGGGCCTGCGCCGGACGAGCGGCTGATAGGCCGTGCCTGCCTGACATGCCACGCCAACATCCACGGTTCCAACAATCCATCCGGTTCACGGTTCCACAAGTAGTACCGCCACGGCGCGAGGGAGCGGCAGAAGTCCATGCGCAAAATATTCGTCGCATCGCTGGCCCTCGCCATCGCCGCTTGCCTTGCGGGCTCGCGGGCGTTGGCCGATTCCAGCGACAGCGCGCGCGTGGGCGACACCCAGTACGGCAACGCTCTCGATCCCACCGGCTGGGCGCCGCTTTCGTGGCCCGATCCGCGCGGGTTCTCGTGGCTGCACGCCGGCATGCTGCGCACGCCCAGCGGTGTGCTGTATCCGTATCCGCCGCACCGCGAGGAGCAAAGCTCGCCGCTGTACAAGAACAGCGACTGGGTTTACTGGGGTTTTTTGCAACTCGGTTACCTGCACCTGGGCGGCGACACCCAAGCCGAATTCCTCCGCCAGTACGCAGGCTGGAAGAGCGGCATCGCGCTAGGCTTGTTTGCGCTGTATGCGGACAATCCGAAAACCGGCCAGTACGTCGAATTCCGCGGCAGCAGGTTGAGCGGTGACGACCAGTACTACCGCCTGCGCGCCGGGCAATACGGTGCCTACAAGGTCGAGGCGTTCTACCGCGACATTCCACACGACGTCACCACCAACGCCTACCCGCTGTGGAACGGCATCGGCAGCACCGATCTGACGCTGCCCGCACCGCTGGTGCCCGGCGGCAGCACGCCGGCGCAAGTCGCGGCTGTCGACAAAACGCGTCCGCGTCAAACCGTCGGCCTCACCCGCAGACGCGAAGGCCTCAGCTTCGAAGACAACTTCTATCGCGACTGGACCGGTTACGTCTCGATCGTCAACGAGAAACGCACCGGCGATCGGCTGTGGGGCGGTCCGATGTATTTGAACTACATCCTCCAGGACAACGGCGGCGCACTGGAAACGGTGCGCCCGGTCGACTTCACGACCACCGACGTCAACATGGGCCTGCGCGACGTCGGCACGACCTGGCAATTCCAGTTGAACTACTCGGGCTCGTTCTTTCGCAACCACAAGGACGAGTTGAACTACCAGAGCCCGTTCGAACTGCACAACGTGGCCGGCGTGCCGCAGGTCGCCAACATCTACCAGGGCCAGTTTTCGCTGGAACCCGACAACGACTACCACAACCTGCGCGCGGAACTTTCCCGCAGCCTCAAGTGGAACGGCCAACTCTCGCTGGCCGCAGCGTGGGGCACCATGCGCCAGAACGATCAGCTGCTGCCGCCGGTCACCTGCACCGGCACCGGCGGCATCTTCATTTCGCCGTCGGCCGACTACACCTTCAACTGCGCCAACTGGAACACCACCGCGGCGCTGTCGCAACAGACCGCGAATGCGCGCATCGACACCGGCCTGCTCGATGCGAAGATCACGCTGCACCCTTCGCCCAAATTCGGTTGGCACGCGGGCCTGCGCTGGTACCGTGAAGACAACAAGACCAACTACCTCGCCTTCAACCCGCTGACCGGACAGTACGGTTACATCGCCGAGAACGGTTCGCAAGGCAGCATCATCCCCGGCCCGATCGGCATCTTCGATCCGCGCAATCCACTGTACTCGTCGTACGTGACCCAGGTGCGCGCGATCCCGTTCAGCTATACCGACACCGTGTTCGATACCGGCATCGACTGGCGCGTCAGCGAAAACAACACCCTCAACCTGACCTGGAGCTTCGACCGCAACCAGCCGAAATACCGCGAACGCAAACTGGTGAACGAGCAGCGGGTGAAGCTGTCATGGGTGGATCGCGCACTGGGCAAGGGCACGCTGCGTTTCGACTACGAATTCGCGTACCGCAATGGCGGCCCTTACAACTACGACCCGTACGAACCATTCTATTCGACGGCGCTTCCCGGCTTCGTGACGCCGCCGCTCGGCAACGTCGCGTTCACCACCGACGCGATGCGCAAGTACGACCTCAGCAACCGCATCGAGCACAAGTTGCACGCGACGCTGATCTATCCGATCGGCGACACCGCCACGATCTCGGCCATCGCGTACGCGACGCGCGACGATTACGGCGCCGCGATCGGCCGGCAAGCCACGCGCAACCGCGGTTTCGATTTGTCGTGGGACTGGCAACCCTCGCCGCAGACCAGCATGAGCGCCAACCTCGGGCGCGACGATTCGAGCCTGAATTTCTCGAACGTCGGTGACGACGAGAACATCACGGGTGCACCCGGCCGGGATGATCCATCGTTGGGTGGGCCGTTGTTCCCGCTCGCGAACCAGTGGCAGAGCATCGATCACGAGCGCGATTACAACGCGGGGCTCACGTTCCGCCACGACTTCGGGCGCGTACGCGCCGACTTGAGTTACACCTACACCTACGCACTCGGCAGGATCGGCTACGTGTTCGCCTCGCCCGGCGCGTTGCCCATCACCCAGCAACCCTTCGTCGATACCGTGGGCAATGCGTTCCCGGACAACCACTATCACATCAATACCCTGCAGCTCGGTTTCGACATCGCCGTTTCGCGCATGGTCGGGATGCGGGTGTTCGACATCTTCGAAACCGGCAGCTTCGCCGATTGGCACTATCTCGGTTTGCAGGACA
>JAGWZT010000286.1 GCA_018971925.1 Lysobacteraceae bacterium
TGGGCCTCGTTGCGCGCGCGGTCGACCTGCAGGTGGTGCACCAGGCGTTTCTGCAGAAGCAGGGCGATGCACGCTTCCTGCGCGATGTTCCGATTCCCGTTTCGCGCGGCACGATCTATGACCGCAATGGCGTGCCGCTGGCAGTGTCCACGCCGATGCTTTCCTTGTGGGCGAATCCGGACGAGCTGTTGCAACACGCCGACCGGATCCCCGAGTTGGCCAGGGTGCTGGGCGTGAACGCCGTCGATCTTTCGCGCAAACTGGAGACGAAAAACGGCCGCGAGTTCGTGTACCTGCGCCGATTGATGCCGCCGGAAGCCGCAAAGGCGATTCTTGCACTCGACATTCCGGGCGTGAACGCGCAGCGCGAGTACAAGCGCTATTACCCCGAAGGCGCCGCAATGGCGCACGTGCTCGGCTTCACCAACATCGACGATCACGGGCAGGAAGGGCTGGAGCTGGCCTACGACGGCTGGCTGGCCGGCAAGCCCGGCGAGAAGCGGGTGATCCGCGACCGCCTCGGCCACGTGGTCGAAAACGTCGAGCAGATCAAGGCGCCGGTGCCGGGCCACGATCTCACGCTCAGCATCGACAGTCGCATCCAGTACCTCGCCTACCAGGCACTCACCGATGCAGTGGTGAAGCGCCACGCCGCGTCCGGTTCGATGGTGATCCTCGATCCGCGCAACGGCGAAATCCTGGCGATGGTCAACGTGCCGTCGTACAACCCCAACGACCTCGACAACAGCAACCCTGCGCAGCGTCGCAACCGCGCAGTCACCGACGTGACCGAACCCGGTTCGACGATGAAGCCGTTCACGATCACCACCGCGCTGGAATCCGGCAAGTGGACGCCGACCACGCCCGTCAATACCAATCCCGGCACTTTCACGATCGACGGTCATCTGATCCGCGACGACAGCAACAACGGCCTGATCGACGTCGGCCGCGTGATCACGGTTTCCAGCAACGTCGGCGCGTCCAAGATTTCGCTGACGCTGACGCCTCAGCAGATGGCGGGAGTGCTGCACCAGTTCGGCTTCGGCGCCAGCACCGGCAGCGGCTTCCCTGGTGAAGTGGGTGGCTACATCCCGCCGCCGCGCACCTGGGGCGATTTCGTCAAGGCGACGATTTCGTTCGGCTACGGGCTCAACGTCACCGCGCTGCAACTGGCGCAGGCTTACGCCGCCATCGCGGACGGCGGCGTCAAGCACACACCCACGTTCGTCAAGGGCGATGAAAACCCGGGCGTGCGCGTCGAGCCGCAAAAGATTTCCGCCGAAGTCATGGCGATGCTGCGCACCGTCGTGGGCGCGCCTCCGGCCACCGCGCCGCAGGCGGCGATTCCCGACTACACCGTGGCGGGCAAGACCGGTACCGCGCATCTTGCAATCGCCGGCGGTTATTCGCGCAACCGCTACGCCGCACTGTTCTGCGGCATCGTGCCGGCCAGCGATCCGCGCCTGGTCGGCGTGGTGATCGTGCGCGACGCGGGCGGCCACGGCGGTGAATATTTCGGCGGCCTGGTGTCCGCGCCGGTATTCCGCGAAGTCATGACGGGCGCGCTGCGCCTGCTGGATATTCCCCCGGACAACGTGCAGCAGTGGTATGCGGGCGGCCCGGTGACGCCGGCGCCCGTGCCCCCGCCCGCGCAACCCGCGGGTGCGGTTGCCGCCGCACGCCCCGTGCAAGGGGGCACGCCATGAGCGCAATGCGGCTCGACGACATGCTGCGCGGTATTGCGACACCCGCGCACGGCGACATCATGGTGTCGGGCCTGACCCAGGATTCCCATGCCGTGCGTCCGGGGGACGCGTTCGTCGCATTGGCGGGAGCAAAGCATCACGGGATCGAGTTTGCGCCGCAGGCTGTCGAGCACGGCGCCTCCGCGGTCATCGCGGAAACGCGCGCCGCCGATGCATACACGACATTGAACGGCGTGCCGGTGGTCTGGGTCGACGGTTTGCGCCCGCGCCTCGGCGAAATCGCTGCGCGTTTCTTCGACGATCCGTCAGCCACGATGATGGTGGTCGGCGTCACCGGTACCAGCGGCAAGACGTCCACCGTGCAACTGCTGGCACAAGCGTTCACCCGGCTCGGCAAGCGTGCCGCCACCATCGGCACGCTGGGTGCCGGCCTGCACGGTGAACTCCGTGCGGGCGAACGCACCACGCCGGACGTGATCCGCGTGCACGGCCTGATGGCCGAATTCCGCGACGCCGGCGCCACCGACGTGGCGATGGAAGTGTCTTCGCACGCGCTGCACCAGCACCGCGTGGATGGCATCCATTTCGATGTCGCGGTGTTCACCAATCTCACGCGCGATCACCTCGATTACCACGGCACGATGGAAGCCTACGGCGCGGCCAAGGCCGAGCTGTTCGCGTGGCCGGACCTGCGTGCCGCGGTCATCAATGTCGATGATGCATTCGGCCGCGAACTCGCGGGGCGGACACCCGATGGCGTGCGAACCCTGCGCTGTGGCATCGACACCGCGGATGCCGACATTCGCGCCGGCGACGTGCACACCCATTCGGACGGTATCGACTTCCACCTCGCGACGCCGTGGGGCGAAGCGCCGGTGCACAGTGTGTTGCTCGGTCGCTTCAACGTCGCCAACCTGCTGGCGGTAGCGGGTGTGCTGGGTGCACTGGATGTGCCGTTCGCACGGATACGTGCCGCGCTGGAAGCGTTGCAACCGATCAATGGGCGCATGAACCGGCTCGGTGGCGGTGCGCTGCCGCTGGTAGTGGTCGATTATTCGCACAAGCCCGACGCGCTGGAACAGGTGCTGGCCGCGCTGCGCGCGCATTGCGACGGCAAACTGGTTTGCGTGTTCGGCTGCGGTGGCGACCGCGACGCGGGCAAGCGCCCCATCATGGGCGCGATCGCCGAGCGGATGGCGGATGTCGTCATCGTTACCGACGACAACCCGCGCGGTGAGGATGGCGATGCGATCGTCGCACAGGTCATTGCGGGCATGCGCGCGCCGGAGCGCGCGACGGTCGAACGCGATCGCACACGCGCGATCGGCATCGCGATCGCGCAGGCGCGTGCGGGTGACGTGGTGCTGATCGCG
Source organism: Lysobacteraceae bacterium (assembly GCA_018971925.1). Lineage (GTDB taxonomy): Bacteria > Pseudomonadota > Gammaproteobacteria > Xanthomonadales > Rhodanobacteraceae > 66-474. Next base: position 3,080 of record JAGWZT010000286.1, read on the forward strand.
GGCAAGGGTCACGAAACCTATCAGGAAGTCGGCGGCGCCAAGCATCCGTTCGATGATCTGCAGGTGGCGCGCGCCACCCTGGAGGCGCGCCCGTGCTGAGCCTGCGCCTCAAGGAAATCGCGGTGTGGGTGCGCGGCGTGCTGCAAGGCGCGGATGCAACCGCGTGTGGCGTGTCGACCGACTCGCGCACGATCAAGAAGGGCGAGCTGTTCGTGGCGCTGGTCGGCGAGCAGCACGATGGCCACGACCACGTTGCGGATGCCGTGGCGCACGGCGCGGCGGGTGCGATCGTGTCGCGCCGTGTGGATGCCGGCATTCCGCAGATCGTGGTGGCCGACACCTTGCACGCGCTGGGCGATCT
>JAGWZT010000287.1 GCA_018971925.1 Lysobacteraceae bacterium
CTGGGAAGGGAATTTCTGGTGCTCGCCGGTGCCGAGCAATACCACGTCGGGTTTGAGTGCCACGATTGGTTCGACGTGATCGGATGTCATTGCCGCGATATCGGTAACACCCCAGTCGTCGATGACCTTGTCGCGCGTCAGGATGATGCTTGCGGAGAAAGACCGGTCGACGATGACGACGGTGCGTGCGTCGGCGCGGCGCACGAACAGGTAGTCACGCGGGCGTTCGAGGTTCAGTTCCACGACGCTTCACTTCGGCAGCGCGATTTGCGGCTTTTCGTCATTGCGCCGAAACAGCACCGCGATATGGCCGATGGTCTGCACGGCCTCGGCGTGGCTGGACTCGACCAGTTTGCCGAGGTCCGCCACGCGCGCGGCACGGTCGCCGCCACTCAGCCTGACCTTGATCAGCTCATGGTCGTCCAGCGCCTGCTCCAATTCCTTCAGCACGCCCGCGGTCACGCCCTTGCCGCCCATCAGCAGCACCGGCTTCAGCGGATGCGCGAGACCGCGCAGGTAGCGGATTTGTGAGGAGGTCAGGGCCATGCTTCGAGCCGGACGGCGGGGTCGGACAGACCTGTCAGGGTATCATGGTGCCCGTCATTTCCGATCAGGGGCGGCGAGTGTGACCGCCCATGGAAAGAACTCCGTGCAAAGAAGCAAAAGCAGCGCGCGCTGGTTGAAGGAGCACTTCGGCGACGAATTCGTGAAGCGGGCGCAGGCCGAGGGTTTTCGCTCGCGCGCCGCGTTCAAGCTGGACGAGTTGCTCGACCGCGACAAACTGCTGAAACCCGGCATGGTGGTGGTGGACCTGGGCGCCGCGCCGGGCGGCTGGTCGCAACTGGTGCGCCAACGGCTCGGTGACAACGGGCGCGTGTTCGCGCTGGACATCCTGCCCATGCAAGGCATCGGCGGGGTCGAATTCATCCAGGGCGATTTCCGCGAGGATGCCGTCCTGGGTGTCCTGATGGCCACGCTGGACGGCACCCCGGTGGACCTTGTGCTGTCGGACATGGCGCCCAATATCAGTGGTATCGAAGTGGCGGATCAGGCGCGCGCAATGCATTTGGTGGAACTGGCTGCAGAATTTGCTTCCAAGTGCCTGAAACCTGGGGGGTCTTTGCTGGTCAAACTCTTCCAGGGCCGCGGTTTCGACGAGTACGTGCGCGACTTGCGCGCGGGCTTTGCGCGGGTGACACTGCGCAAGCCCAAGGCGTCGCGGGCGCGATCGCGCGAAGTGTACGCGCTGGCGACAGGATGGAAAGGTGAGAAATGAGTTGGTTCGAGTTGCGTTCACTGGCCATGTTCCACGCTGCACCAACCTGCGTGTCTGAAAGAGGTGCGCGCGCATGAAGCCCCCGATGAGTGAGCTCGCCAAACAGGGCCTGCTGTGGGTGGCCGTGGCGGTGATCGTGCTGCTGGTGTACCAGAGCCTCAGCCCGCGCCTGGCCGGCAGCGAGCAGCAGATGTCGTATTCCGAGTTCGTGACGCAGGTGAAGAACGACAATGTCGCGTCGATCACCGCTGGTGCGAACCTGCCCACCGTGGTGACCGGCAAGCTCAAGGACGGGAGTTCGCTGCGCACGGTGCTGCCGGTGTTCGGCACCGATAGCAGCGACCTGCAGAACCTGCTCGAACAGCATCGCGTGAAGGTGACGCAGAAGCCCGGCGACAACGGTTTCTCGCTGTGGCGCCTGCTGCTGGATTGGGGTCCGATCCTGATCTTCATCGCGATCCTGATCTGGTTCATGCGCCAGATGCAGCAGGGTGCCGGGGGACGCGGAGCGATGAGCTTCGGGCGTTCGCGCGCCAAGCTGCAGGGCGAGGACCAGATCAAGGTCACCTTCAATGACGTTGCCGGTTGCGAGGAAGCCAAGGAAGAGGTTTCCGAACTGGTCGATTTCCTGCGCGATCCATCCAAGTTCACCAAGCTGGGCGGCAAGATTCCGCGCGGCGTGTTGATGGTCGGTTCGCCCGGTACCGGCAAGACGCTGCTGGCGAAGGCGATCGCGGGCGAAGCCAAGGTGCCGTTCTTCTCGATTTCCGGTTCCGACTTCGTCGAGATGTTCGTCGGCGTTGGCGCCGCGCGCGTGCGCGACATGTTCGAGCAGGCCAAGAAGCACGCACCTTGCATCATCTTCATCGACGAAATCGACGCGGTCGGCCGCCATCGCGGCGCCGGTCTCGGCGGTGGTCATGACGAACGCGAACAAACCCTCAACCAGTTGCTGGTCGAGATGGACGGTTTCGAGGGCAGCGAAGGCGTGATCGTGATCGCGGCCACCAACCGTCCCGACGTGCTCGATCCCGCGCTGCTGCGTCCGGGCCGTTTCGACCGCCAGGTGGTGGTGCCGCTGCCCGACCTGAAGGGCCGCGAGCAGATCCTCAAGGTGCACATGCGCAAGGTGCCGATCGGCGCGGACGTCGACCCGCTGACCATCGCGCGCGGCACGCCGGGATTCTCGGGCGCCGATCTCGCCAACCTCGTCAACGAGGCGGCGCTGTTCGCGGCGCGCGAAAATGCGCGCGACGTGCGCATGGATTTCTTCGAGCGCGCCAAAGACAAGATCATGATGGGCTCCGAGCGGCGCTCCATGATCATGAGCGAGGAAGAAAAGAAGCTCACCGCGTACCATGAATCCGGGCACGCCATCGTGGGCCTGTCGGTGCCCGACCACGACCCGGTGCACAAGGTCACGATCATTCCACGCGGCCGCGCGCTGGGCGTGACGATGTTCCTGCCGGAACAGGACCGCTACAGCCACAGCAAGCTGTCGCTGGAAAGCAAGCTCGCCAGCCTGTTCGGCGGGCGCGTCGCCGAGGAACTGATCTTCGGCAGCGAGAAGGTCACCACTGGTGCGTCGAACGACATCCAGCGCGCCACCGCGCTCGCGCGCGACATGGTCACCAAGTATGGCCTGTCGTCAGCGTTGGGGCCCATGACGTACGCCGAGGAAGAGGAGGAAGTGTTCCTGGGCCGCTCGGTGTCCCAGCACAAGAACGTGTCGGACGAAACCGCGCGCAAGATCGACGTCGCGGTGCGCGAGGTCATTGATGCAGCCTACAACCGTGCGCGCCAGATCCTTGCCGACGACGTCGAGAAGCTGCACGCGATGGCCGCGGCGCTGCTGCAGTACGAAACCATCGACAGGGAACAGATCGCCGCGATCATGGAAGGCCGCGAGCCCGGCCCGCCGCGCGACTGGCGTCCGCGCGACAGCAGCACCGGCATGGGCGGCGGCAAACCCGCCACCGCGACGGTGTCGCCGGCACCATCAAGTCATCCTGCCGGGCAACATTGATTTGCGTTCATCCCTGAACGCCGCATCACCGAATGCTGCAGCGGCTGGAATGTTCCTGGCTTCCGGGACACCACCTCGGCCATCCATGGCCTGACTTCCACAACAGCCGCTTCGTTTCCATCGAGCATGAGAAT
>JAGWZT010000288.1 GCA_018971925.1 Lysobacteraceae bacterium
TTCGTCGATCCCAAAGCTGCCGGACGAGCGTCGCGATCCCTTTCAGCCAGGGATGCCGGCGCGGCGCTGACACCGACCGATGCATCGCGGTTTGTTTTTGCGCCGGATGGCGAAACGCTCGCGACCAGCGCGGAATTCACCGAACTGGCCGCGCGCGATGCCGCCATCGAACGCGCCCGCGCGTCGCTCGCGTCATTGCGCGAAGCGGCAGACTGAGCGAAGTGGCACGTTTCATCGCCCTGCTGCTGATCGGCCCGTGGCTCATTGTGCTGGGCTGGTTGTATTGGCTGTACGTGCGCCGACGCGCCGCGAACAGCATCTCCGCCGGATTCGACGTTGGCGTGTTGATCGTGTCGGCGATAGCCACTGTGGCCTGCACGGCGATCGGCTACGAAGCCGCCCTTGGCCACGGCGGTGCGATCTGGAAGCAGGTCGCCGCGGCGCTCGGCGCCTATGCGGGATTCAACCTCGTCATCCTGTTCGGGCTGTTGTGGCATTGGCGAGCGCGCTGCGCACGCGGCAGCTGACAGCAGTGCGTAACCCGGCCCAAACCAGCCGCGGTAAGAGCGGCGGAAGCCGCGACAGAATCGGCGGCGAGCACGACGGGTCGGGCCTTTCGGCCCTCCCACACAGCAGCATCCCAACCTGAGGACCGGCCTAGAAGGGTCGATTTGAGTCGCCTGCAAAGCGCGCCCTTACTGCTGTTACTGCGGCAATGCCAAGTCGTCGAGAATCGCCTTCAGGAACCGCGCGGCTTCGCCACCGGTGGCGGCGCGATGATCGAACGTCAGCGAGATCGGCAGGCGTCGATGCACCTCAATACCGCCGATCACCGCGACCACGTCATGCGAAAGCTTGCCCACGCCGACGATCGCCACGCACGGCGGCACCACCACGACCGTGCCGTAGCGGCCGGCGAACATGCCGAAGTTGGAGAGGCTTATGGTGTAGCCGGTCAACTCCGACGCCGGGATCGAGCGATCCTCCACCTGGGCGCGCAGGCGGTTGATGCCTTCGCGCAGTCCGCGCGCATCCAGCATGTCGGCGTTGCGCAGGGCCGGCACGAACAGGCCGTCCGGCGTATCGACTGCGATGCCGAGATCGACGTGCGGATGTTTGGTGAGCGTGAGATTCTGGCCATCGAACCACGCGTTCAGCGCCGGCTCGGTCTTGCAGGCCGCGACGATCGCGCGGATGGTGCGCGAGGTGATGTCCTGCTTGCCCAGCCATTGGTGCAGGTCGGCATCATCGACGATGGTGGTCTGCACGACTTCCGCGTGCGCCTGCGCCATCACCCGCGCCATGTTGCGGCGCACGCCCTTCAACTGTTCCGGTTGGCCGGTTGCGGCCACTGTCGGGGGTGTGGTGCGCATCGGCTTGCCGGATTGGGAGACGGTGCTTCTCTGTTCTTCCCTTCTCCCCCCGGGAGAAGGTGTCCGAAGGGCGGATGAGGGTACGGCGTCGCGCGAACCCACACCCCGGTGCTCCGCGCCCGCGCTGCGCGCGCCTCCCCCGGAGGGCGAGAGGAGCGAAGCGATGCCCGCCGCGGCGGCATTCTTGACGTCCTGCATCGTCACCACGCCGCCTGCGCCGCTCGGTGCAACGCGCGTCAGGTCGACCTTCAACTTGCGCGCCATCGCGCGCACCGCGGGCACGGCCTTGACGCCGCCCACGCTGGCGGCCTGCTCGACGATCACTTGATTGCTGCTGACCATTGCGCCAACCACGGTCCCCTCGTCTTCGCGATCAGCGGTGCCGCCCTTCTTGATCTCGCCACCTTCGTCGGACGCGATCACCTTGTCCCCATTGACGGGGACAGGCGTACCGGCGCCCTTTGCGGGCTCTGCAGGCGCGTGGTGATGGCCACCCGCCGCGTTATCGGCGCGCTGCTTGGCCTTGGGATCGAGCTCGAACTCGGCCAGTGCGGCGCCGGTCACGATCACGTCGCCCGCGGCGCCGTGCTGCTTGAGCAGCTTGCCGGTAAACGGCGACGGCACTTCCACCACCGCCTTCGCGGTTTCCATCGACACCAGCGGCGCGTCCAGCTTGACGCTGTCGCCTTCCTTCACCAGCCATTCGACGATGGTGGCGTCGGGCAGGCCTTCGCCGAGGTCGGGGAGATGGAATGTCTTGTTGTCGGCCATGATGGTTTCCAGTTTTACGGAATGTGAAGCAGCACCAACGCAACGATCGCCGGCAGCGCTTGCACGAAGAAGACCTTGCGACTGACAGTCACGGCGCCAAAGATACCTGCAACGATCACGCAAGCAAGGAAAAACACCTTGATATGCAAATCATCGACGCACAGCCCCCAGACCAGCCCCGCCACGAGGAAGCCGTTGTACAGGCCCTGGTTCATGGCCAGGTACTTCGAAGCGGAGGCAAATTCCGGCTTGAGCCGGAACACCTTGCGCCCCAGCGGCTTGTCCCACAAGAACATCTCGAGTACCAGGAACCACGCGTGCAGCAGCGCGACAAGGCCTACGAGGATGTCGGCGACCAGGTGCATGCAGTCGCTCAGCCGGCCGCCAGCGTCCGTTTCGCCGCATCCACGATGCGCGCGGTACTGGGCAACTGTTTCATCTCCAGTCGATACAGCGGAGTGTGCACGTCCCAGCCGCTGACGCGCGCGACCGGGGCGAGCAGATCGTAAAGGCATTCCTCGGCGATGCGCGCGGCGACTTCGGCGCCGAAACCAGCGGTCTTCGGAGCTTCCTGCACGATCACGCAGCGGCCGGTCTTCTGCACCGACTCGGCGATGGTGTCGAAGTCGAGCGGCGTCAAAGTCGCGACATCGATCACCTCGGCGCTGATGCCTTCCTTCGCTAGCGCGTCGGCGGCTTCCAGCGTTTCCTTCACTTCCGCGCCCCAGGTCACCAGCGTGATGTCGGTGCCATCGCGCAGCACGAAGCACACGTCCAGCGGCAGCGCCTCGCCGTCGTCCGGCACTTCTTCCTTGTACTGGCGATAGATGCGCTTGGGTTCGTAGAACACCACCGGGTCGGGGTCGCGGATCGCCGCGAGCAACAAGCCGTAGGCACGCGCGGGCGACGACGGCAGCACCACGCGCAGGCCCGGCACGTTGGCGAACAGGTGTTCGTTGGCTTCCGAATGGTGCTCCGGCGCGTGGATGCCGCCGCCCCACGGCGCGCGGAACACCGCGGGACAGGTAATGCGCCCGCGCGTGCGGTTGCGCATGCGCGCAGCGTGACAGACGATCTGTTCCATCATCGGATAGATGAAGCCCTCGAACTGCGCCTCGGCCACCGGCTTCATGCCTTGCGCCGCCAAGCCCACGGTGACTCCAGCGATGGTGGTTTCATCGAGCGGCGTGTCGAACACGCGCCATTCGCCGAACTTTTCCGACAGGCCTTGCGTGGCGCGGAACACGCCGCCGTTGACGCCCACGTCCTCGCCCAGCACGACCACCGATG
>JAGWZT010000289.1 GCA_018971925.1 Lysobacteraceae bacterium
AAATGGGGGCACATGAAACCCGCTGCAGGCAACAGTGAACCGATTCCGGGTTTTGCCCGCAGACCGCACGGGCAGCCCCGGAATGACCAGACCAAAGCAGGATCCCCCCCGCAACAACCAGAAGAGGCGCGGGCTGCGGCAACCCGGTGTGTTTCACCGTCATTCCGGGGTCGACGCGGCTGCATCGCGGCGGAACCCGAAATCGGTTTCCTTCCACCCTTCCATTGGCGCCAAGCGACGCGGGGGACGGAAATGACGCGGTTTCACCCCGCGCGCAGGCGATTCACTTGGGTGCCGAGTAGTCCTGATACGACTTCTCTTCCACCAGCCGCGATCCCAGCTTCAGGTTGATCGCGCGCTTCACCGCCGCGCGTTGGTCGTTGGTGTGGTACACCGCGCGCGCCAGCTCGATGAAGCGTGCATCGAACGCCCGGTCGCGTTCCTTAACGCGGATTTCATCTTCGATCTCCCAGAGCGCCTCGTTGATGAACTTCAGTTCGGCGCGCTCGGCGGAAATGTCGGTGCGCGACGCCGGATCGCCCCTCCACAGCGCATTCAGCAACTGCAGTTCATCGCGCACGTTGGCCAGCTTGGCCGCATCGGTCATGCGCTCCGACTTGATTTCCAGGATCGTGATCTTGTCGATCAACTCGCCGTAAGAAACGGGTGCGGAGATCAGGCTCATTCCGTGTTCGCTCATGAAAATGATGCGCAGCGTAACAACTCCAGGCGCTTCGCACACCTTTCCCTTGCATTCGCCACAAACTTCCCCACAGTGCAACGTGGTGCCCCTTATCTCGCGGAGTGCAGTAATGAACATCCTGATGGTGCTGACCTCGCACGGCCAGCTTGGCAACACGGGCAAGACGACGGGGTTGTGGCTGGAAGAACTGGCCGCCCCCTACTATGTATTCAAGGACGCGAAGGCCGAAGTCACGCTGGCGTCGCCTGCCGGTGGCAAGCCACCCGTCGATCCCAACAGCGAAGCACCCGGCAGCCAGACGGACGCTACGCGGCGATTCCTGGCTGACGGTGAAGCCATGCAGGCGCTCGCGCGCACCCACAAGCTGGCGGACATCGACCCCGAATCGTTCGACGCGGTGTTTTACCCGGGCGGCCACGGCCCGCTATGGGACCTGGCCGGCGACGATGCATCGCGCCACGTGATCGAGGCCCTGTACGCGCAAGGCAAACCGGTCGCCGCCGTCTGCCACGGCGTCGCCGCACTGCGCGAAGCGCGCGGCCCCTTCGGCCTGTCGCTGGTGCGGGGCAAGGCCGTCACCGGATTTGCCGATTCCGAAGAACGCGCCGCGGGACTCGCGGACGCGGTGCCTTTCCTCGTCGAGGACATGCTCAAGGAAGCCGGCGGTCTCTATTCCAAAGCCGCCGACTGGAAGGCGCACGTGGTCACGTCCGGCAACCTGATCACCGGCCAGAACCCCGCTTCGTCCGCAGGCGCGGCCAAAGCCGTGGTGCAACAGTTGCGGCGGCCGGCGCAAGCGGCCTGAAGCAAACTCCACGCTGCGCTTCAGCGCTTTCCGCCGTCCGACAGGTGCGCCGAGGCGGCGGATTTCTGCGTCCAGGCGTCGATGCCCTGCGGCGCCGGCAGCGCGGTCAGGAACCCGGGATCGCGCCGCGCGCGCGTCGCCTGCTCGTAAGCGTAGGCGATGCCGATCAAGGTCGGCTCGCTCCACTTGCGCCCGAAGAACAGCATGCCGATCGGCAACCCGTGCACGAACCCGGCTGGCACGGTGATAGACGGATAACCGGCCACCGCCGCGGGACCATACGCGGAAGGCGAATCCGGATCGCCATTGACCAGATCGATCCGCCACGCAGGTCCCTGCGCCGGCGCCAGCAAGGCGTCGAGGTGGTCTGCACTCATGGCCGCGTCGATTCCTTCCGGACCGGCCAAGCGCTGCAATTTCGCCAGGGCGTCCCGATAAGCCTTGTCAGTCAATGGTCCCTTGGCTTCGGATTCGACGAACGTCTCCTGCCCGAACCACGGCATCTCCTCGGGTGCGTGCGTCTTGTCGAACGCGATCAGGTCGGTCAGCGTATGCACTTTCAAGCCCTTGCGCGTGGCGAGATAGGCATTGATGCCGTGCTTGAACTCGTACTGCAGCACGATCGTCTCGGCCTTGCCGTAATCGTTGAGGTGGGGAATCTTGACTGGATCGACGATGATCGCGCCGTGCGCTCGCAGTACCGCGATGGTCTGGTCCAGCAGCCTCGCCACGTCCGGGCCATCATCGGACAATTCCCGCACCACCCCGATCCGCTTGCCCTTGAGCGCGTTGGCATCGAGATACTTCGTGTAGTCGGTTGCGTGGCGATTGGCACCGATCGTTGCCGGGTCGCGCGGATCGCTGCCCGCGATCGCGGTCAGCACGATCGCGGCGTCGCGCACGTCGCGCGCGATCGGACCGGCGGTGTCCTGGGTCGAACTGATCGGAATGATGCCCGCGCGACTGACCAGACCCACCGTGGGTTTGATGCCCACCACGCCGTTCGCGGCCGCGGGGCAAATGATCGAGCCGTTGGTTTCGGTCCCGATCGCGACCGTGGCGAAACCCGCGGCAACCGCAGCCGCCGAGCCCGAACTCGAACCACACGCGCTGCGATCCAGCACGTACGGGTTGCGCGTCAAGCCGCCACGTCCGCTCCAGCCACTGGTGGCGCGGCTGGAGCGGAAATTCGCCCACTCGCTCAGATTGGTTTTGCCAAGGATTACCGCGCCAGCCGTGCGGAGTTTCGCCGCCACCGTGGCATCGCGCGGCGCCGGCTCGCCCAGCAGCGCGAGCGAACCTGCCGTCGTCGGCATCTTGTCGCCGGTATCGATGTTGGCCTTCAGCAGGATGGGGATGCCCCATAACGCACCATGTTTGTTCGCCGTGCGCTCGGCATCACGCTTGCTGGCGATCGCCAACGCGTCCTCATTCAGTTGCAACACCGAATTGACGCGTGGCCCCGCCTGGTCCAGCGTATCGATGCGCTGGATGAAATCGCGGACAAGCTGCTGCGAATCCAGCTTGCCGCTCGCCATTTGTTGCTGAATCGCCTGGATCGATGCATACCCCGTTGGCGTGGCTGCCTGATCCGGAGCGGATACCGCCACGCAAGGCAGCGCAACCAGCAGCGCCACGAGCGCCTCGACGAATCGCGTCTGCATGATCATCCCCTTGAAAAATTCCGGCACCAGGCAGCATTCTGCCGCGGATCGGGAGCAGACGCACGCACGGGAGACAAAAACGTCCGACAAGAATCGAGCCGAGCTGGTTCGTCCACACCACCTTCCCGCAGAAACACAAAACGCCCACAAGGGGCGTTTGCGTTTCTGGCGGAGAGGGTGGGATTCGAACCCACGTTACGGCATAACCGTAAACCGGATTTCGAATCCGGCGCATTCGACCACTCTGCCACCTCTCCAGT
>JAGWZT010000290.1 GCA_018971925.1 Lysobacteraceae bacterium
TCGGATACAGCGGACCGTACTTGTGGCTTTCCTGCAGCAGTTCCTGCGGCGTTTCCTTCATGTAGTTGCCGTCGGTGCGCACCAGGGTGTCGTTGTCGAAGTAAAGCGTCAGCGTGCGTTCCTTGACGGCGCCGCCGCGGCGCTGCATGGTTGCGACGTAGTTCCACTGGTTCGGATTGAACGGACTGACCACCGAAGGCGAGCCCAGCAGCGCGACGACCTGCTGCTTGGTCAGGCCGGGTTTCAGCTCACTGACGTTCTTGCCGATAAGCAAGTTGCCCTGTTGGACGTCGGGCCTGTAGACCGCGTGGCATGCGCCGAGCGCGAACACGCTGGCGCCGGCGAGCAGGAGGGTGGGGATCGTCTTGCGCATCGTCATGGGTCGGGCGGTGGACTGCGAATGATACACTAGCGGGGTACCTGGCCAGATCGTCAGACACCACGCCGCCACCGGAGTTCAGGTATGGAAACGCAGAATCTGCGCAACGCGGGGTTGAAGGTGACCCATCCGCGCATCCGTGTGCTGGAAATCCTTGAACACAGCCACGACCATCTGACCGCCGAGAACATCTACAAGCTGCTGCTCGAGGAGTCCGAGGACATCGGGCTGGCCACGGTTTACCGCGTGCTCACCCAGTTCGAGGCGGCCGGCTTGGCGATCAAGCACAACTTCGAGGGCGGGCAGGCGGTCTATGAGCTCGACCGCGGCCAGCACCACGACCACATGATCGACGTGACCACCGGCAAGGTCATCGAATTCGTGAACGAAGACATCGAGAAACTCCAGCGCGAGATCGCCGCGAAGCACGGCTACGAGATTGCCGATCATTCGCTGGTGCTGTACGTGCGGCCGAAGAAAAAGAAGTAACCGCGCTGTCCGGGCTCATTGGATGCGCATCAGCAGCGTCCGGAAGCGCGGATCGTCGCGCAGCGATTCGAGTTCGCTGTCGTGTTCCATCCATGCGCGGTCGCCCCAGCCCAGCCGTACGGCTTGTTCCAGCAGGCCGAGGGCGCGGTCGGTTTCGCCCTGCATGGCGTAGAAACACGCTCCGTTGTAGAGCACGACCGGTTCGTCGCGTCCCTGGATCAGGGCCTGTTCCGCCATCGCGAGGGCCTTTTGTTTCTCGCCAACCTGGTAGAGATTGTTGGCGCCGATCTGCAGCGCACGGGTGTCGTGCGGGTTCAGCTTGAGGTGGCGCTCGACCGTATTCAGCAACCCGAGCCGCGTTTTCATCTCGTCCTGCTTCTCTCCGAGCGATGCGTAGGCCTGCGCGAGGAAGACCGGCGCCTGGTAATCGGCGGGATTGACTTCCATGGCTTTGTGATAGAGACGCGCCGCCTTTTCGTAGTCGCCCGCCGAGGAGCAGGCCAGCCCGTAGTAGTAATAAGCCTCGAACAGGTTGGCATTCAGGTTGATCGCCGCATCGAACTCCCGTTGCGCGTCGGCGTAATTCTCGCTGATGAACAACGCCAGCCCGCGCGAGGCGTGCGCTTCTGCCGAATCCGCATCCAGCGCCAACGCCTGTTCGCTGGCTCTATTCGCACGCGTGGCGTTTTCGGTGCTGGCTTCGGCGTAGCGGTACAGCATCGAATAGGCGTCCGCCATGCCGGCGTAGGCCAACGCGTATTTGGAATCGACGGCGATCGCCTGTTCGTACATGCGGATGGCGTGTTCGTAGTCGCGGCGCGCCATCGAGTACATGTAGCTGCGGCCGCGCAGGTAATAGTCGTAGGCCTCGGGATCGGAGGTCGCGACGAATTGCATCGCGCGCCGCTCCTTGGGCGTCAGCGTCACCTGCAATGCCTTGACGATGCTGTGTGCGATATCGTCCTGGATCGCGAACACGTCTTTCATCTCGCGGTCGTAGGTTTCCGACCACAGGTGGGTATCGCTGCCGGCATCGATCAACTGCGCGGTGATGCGCACCCGGTCGCCGGCGCGCCGGACGCTGCCTTCCAGCACCGTGCCCACGTTCAGTTCCTTGGCGACCGCCGGGATGCTCGCTACCTTGCCCTTGAACGCGAACGCGGAGGTCCGCGAAGCCACTTTCAATTGCGGCAGCTTGCAAAGCAGGTTCAGGATTTCCTCGGAAATGCCGTCGCTGAAGTATTCGTTGTCGGGGGCGCCGCTCATGTTGACGAACGGCAACACTGCGATGCTGTGGTGGCCCGGACCTGGCTGGGCTGTGGGTCGGGGTGTTTCGGGGCGGAATTTCATCGACGCCCCTGTTGCAATTGCGGAAGGCTCCGCGGCGGGGTTGTTGGGCGCCGGGATCGCCGTGACATCCACGGCCGCCCGCGGCGGCGAGGGCGGGTCGGCGGCCAAGGTCCGCGTTGCGCCGCCCGGGCCGAGATCGAACAACCAGGCCATGACCACCGCGACGGGGAATCCCAGGACCACCAGCGCGATCACGAACGTGACCGTCCAACCCGGCAGGTTCAGGCCGGGCAGCATGGTCGCCGCGACTTCGATGATCACCCAGCCCACGATCACGTAGACCACGATGACGCGGATCACGCGGCGGCGGCGCAGTTCCGACCAGAGCTTCTCGAAGGAGAATGCTTGCGACGAGTCCGGCATGTTGCCCCCGCGGCTCCTGCTGGCACGAGCATACCGCAACCCGGACGCAGCGTCAGACCAAGGCCCGGTGTTGACAGGCCCTGGGCAAGCCCGGTCACGAAACCTGGGCTTTTTCCAGCATGCGCTTCGCGTGCGCGCGGGCCTCCTTGTCGATCTCGACGCCACCCAGCATGCGCGCGAGTTCCTCGTTGCGGCCTTTCGCATCTAGCACGTTGATGTGCGTGCGCGTGGCCTTGCCATCCACCGACTTGGCAACGGACAGATGCGCGTGCCCCTGCGCCGCGACCTGCGGCAGATGGGTGACGCACAACACCTGGCAGCGTGAACCGAGCGCGCGCAGCTTGGCGCCGACGGTTTCCGCGACGCCGCCGCCGATGCCGGCGTCCACCTCGTCGAACACCATCGTGCCGACGCTGTCCGCGCCCAGCGCCGCGACTTCGATGGCCAGGCCGATGCGGGAAAGTTCGCCGCCCGAAGCCACTTTGCGCAGTGGCCGCAGCGGCATGCCGGGGTTGGCGCTGACCGTGAATTCGCAACGCTCGCGGCCCTGTGGGTCGGGCTCGCCGGAGAATTGCGGCAAGAGGTCCACGGCGAACGACCCGCCCGCCATGCCCAATTCGTCCATCAGTGACGTGATTGCTTTGCCGAGCGTTTTCGCCGCGGTCGTGCGTCGCTTCGACAGCGCACCGGCGGCCGCGCCGTAGTCGGCAAAGCATTGCTTGCGTTCGGCGGCCAGTTTGGCCAGGGCTTCGCCGGCGCCTTCCAGTATTTGCAGTTCGTCTCGCAAGGTCGCCGCGTGCGTGTGCAATTCCACGGCCGGCATGTGGTGGCGCCGTGAAAGATCGT
>JAGWZT010000291.1 GCA_018971925.1 Lysobacteraceae bacterium
AGCACGTCGCGCAGCGACCAGCGCAGCGCCGCACGTTCCGACGCCGGGGCACGCTTGTACCAGGCATCCAGCGCCGCGGCCGAGGCAATGTCCTCCGGCAATTTGCCGGCGAAGAACGAGGCCAGATCATCGTCGGACTTCAGCAAGCCCTCGCGCCGCTGCTGCGCCTCGATCTCGCGCGCCTCGTCCAGCACCCGCTCGTTCGCGCGCACGAAATCGGCGCGACCATCGATGTCGCAACGCGCCAGCGCTTCGCGAAGGAAGATGGCATGCGCCAAGGCCGGGTCCTGGTTGGCGAAGGTCACCACGCGCCGCTCAACCAGGATCAACCCGTACAGCGACACCTGCTCGAACGCCTGCACCGTGCCGCGCACGCGCGACCAGTGCGGATCGCTGCAGGTGCGTTTCAGCAGATGCGCGGCCTGACGCTCGATCCACGCGGGTTCGATGCGCGCGCACTGCATGCCCCACACCTTGCCACCAAGGTCGAGGATCTGCGCCACGAACAGCCATGCCGGAGGTTTCTTCGCCAGCGCGGAACCCGGGAATACCTTGAACCTGCGTTCGCGCGTCCCGCGATACATGCCCTGCTCGTCCTTGCGCGCGACATTGGTGGGCAGGCCGGAGAGCAGCGCGAGGTGGATGGGTTCGTAAATATCGGATGCAACAATTGTGCGTGATGTTCCACCCGCTTCGAGCAACAACTGCCGGTGCAGCTCGCGCCACTCGCGCATCCGCATGAACGATACGAAGCGTTTCGCGCACCAGTCGCGCAACTTCGACTGCGTCAAATCCTCGTGCGCCGCGCGATAGGCGTTCCACAGGTTCGACACGCCGATGAAATCGGACTGCGGATCGGCGAACTCCGCGTGCGCGGCATCGGCCTGTTGCTGCTTGTCCGCCGGGCGCTCGCGCGGGTCCTGGGTACCGAGGAATGCGACGATCGGCAGCACCTCTTGCGCGACGCCGAGCTTTCGCGACTCGACCAGCATGCGCGCCAGTTGCGCATCGATCGGAATGCGCGCCAGTTGTTTACCGAGTGGCGTCAGCCGTCGCGCGTCGTCCACCGCGCCGATCTCGGCGAGCCTGCGCCAACCATCGTTGACCGCGCGCGGATCGGGCGGGTCGATGAAAGGAAACGCTTCGACGTCGCCGAGGCCGAGATCGAGCATGCGCAGGATCACGTCGGAAAGCGCGCTGCGCAGGATTTCGGGATCGCCGTACGGCGGTCGCGAAGCGAACTCCGCCTCGTCATAGAGCCGCACGCAAATGCCCGGGCCCACGCGCCCGCAGCGGCCGGCGCGCTGGTTGGCGGCGGCCTGCGACACGGCCTCGATATGCAGGCGCTCGATCTGGCTGCGGCGCGAATAACGTTTGACGCGCGCATCGCCGGAGTCCACGACCCAGCGGATGCGCGGCACGGTCAGCGACGTTTCCGCGACGTTGGTGGCCAGCACGATGCGGCGTGCGGGCCCCGGCTTGAATACGCGATCCTGTTCCTTCACCGACAGGCGTGCGTACAACGGCAGCACTTCGGTATGGCGGTATTGCCGGCGCGCCAGCGCAAGATGCGCGTCGCGGATCTCGCGCTCGCCCGGCAGGAACACCAGCACGTCGCCCTTTGGATCCTCGCGGGTAACCTCGTCGAGCGCCGCGACGACGCGTTCGGTCAACCCCGCTTCCCGCTCCGGTGGCCGATAGCGAAGTTCCACCGGATACGCACGCCCTTCCACCGTCACCACCGGCGCGTTGTCGAAATGCCCGGCGAAGCGCGCGGTATCGATGGTGGCGGAGGTGACGATCAGCTTGAGGTCGCGACGCTTGCGCAGCAGTTGCTTCAGGTATCCGAGCAGGAAGTCGATGTTGAGGCTGCGTTCGTGCGCTTCGTCGATGATCAGCGTGTCGTACGCGGACAGCCAGCGGTCATGCGCCATCTCCGCAAGCAGGATGCCGTCGGTCATGAACTTGACCAGGGTGTTCTCACCGAGTTGTTTGGCGAACCGCACCTCGAAGCCCACCACGCCGCCCGGTTGATCATTGCGTCCACCGCCCAGTTCTTCGGCAACGCGACGCGCCATCGCGCGCGCCGCAAGACGCCGCGGCTGGGTGCAGCCGATCAGGCCGGCAACCCCGCGTCCGGCTGCCAGGCACAGCTTCGGCAGTTGCGTCGTCTTGCCCGACCCTGTTTCGCCGGCGATCACCAGCACCTGGTGCTCGCGGATCAAGCGCGTGATTTCGTCCGCGCGCTGCGTGATCGGCAGGGCTTCGTCCAGCGTGACCGGCGGCACCAGCGCCGCGCGGGCCTCGCGCTGCGCCACCGATGCCGCGATTTCCTGCGCCAGCTTGCGCAACGCGTCCGGCGACGGCGGCCGCTTGCGCTCCACTCCACGCAGGCGCGCGCGCATTTTGCCCGCATCGCGCGTCAACGCGCGATCGAGCAGGCGTTCGAGATCGCGCGGGCCGGGCGGATGGCCATCACGCGTGCGGTGCCTGGATTCCATCCGGGCATGGTATTCGACGCGGCCAGCCATCTTCTGCAAAAAACCTTGGAACCGTGCATCATTCGTGTTTTGCCCACCGGTAAAAGCCCATGCCCCGCGCCACACTGATATTGGCCGCCGCCGTCGCCTGCGCTTGCGCAGCCTGCTCGCAACAGTCGCCCACCGCCGGTTCGGCGCCAGCACCCGCGGCCAAGGCCGCCACCGCGGCCACGCCCGCTCCCGCCAGCACCGCGCCGGACCTTGGCATCAACCTGTCCTACATCGACAAATCGGTGAAGCCCGGTGACGACTTCTTCGATTACGCGAATGGCGACTGGCTGAAGACCGCGCAGATTCCCTCCGACCTCTCCAGCACCGGCGCGTTCTACGACATCTTCGAGATCACCGAAAAGCACACCGCCGACCTGATCAGGAACGCGGGCGCCGGCAATCCGGCCGCGGGCAGCAGCGCGCGCAAGATCGCCGATTACTACGCGGCATACATGGACACCGCCGCGATCGACAAGGCGGGCCTGGCGCCGTTGAAGCCGGAACTCGACGCGATCGACGCGATCAAGACGCGCGAGGACCTCGGGCGCGTCCTGGGCTCGCGCCTGCGCGCCGACGTCGATCCGATAAACGCCACCAACTTCCACACCTCGAACCTGTTCGGGTTGTTCGTGACCAAGGGACTGGAGGAAGCCTCCACGCAGATTGCGTACCTGCTGCAAGGCGGCCTCGCCATGCCGAGCCGCGACTACTATCTGTCGACAGACCCGCACATGACGGAGGCGCGCGACAAATACAAGGCGTACGTCGCCGCGCTGCTGAAGCAGGCCGGCATCTCCGATGCGGACAAAAAGGCCGACGCGGTGTTTGCGCTCGAAACGAAAATCGCGCAGGCACAGGAAAGCCTGGTG
>JAGWZT010000292.1 GCA_018971925.1 Lysobacteraceae bacterium
CACCGGCAGGTCGGCCGCGGTTTCCTGCACGCGGATGCCGCCGACCACGTTGACGAACACGTCCTGGTCGAACACCGCGGCGCCACCGTGGCGATGCAGTACGGCCAGCAGCATCGCGAGCCGGTTCTGTTCCAGCCCCAGCGCGACGCGACGCGGATTGCCGAGGTTCGATTGATCGACCAGCGCCTGCACTTCCACCAGCAGCGGCCGGGTGCCTTCGCGGGTCACCATCACCGCGCTGCCGGGGGTCGCGCCCTGCTGCGAGGACAGGAAAATCGCCGATGGATTCGGCACCTCGCGCAGGCCCTTGTCGCCCATCGCGAACACGCCGAGTTCGTTGACCGCGCCGAAACGGTTCTTGAACGCGCGCAACACCCGAAAACGCGAGCCGACCTCGCCTTCGAAATACAGCACCGCGTCGACCATGTGCTCGAGCACGCGCGGCCCGGCGATGCCGCCTTCCTTGGTCACATGGCCCACCAAAAATACCGAGGTGCCGGCCTGCTTGGCGAAACGCGTCAAGCGTGCGGCCGATTCGCGCACCTGCGATACCGAACCGGGCGCTGCCGGCAGCGTTTCGGTCCAGATGGTCTGGATGGAATCGATCACCAGTACGCGCGGCTTTTCCGCGGCCGCGTGTTCAAGAATGCGCTCGACGCAGGTTTCCGCGAGCGCGCGCAGCGGTGCGAGCTCCAACCCGAGCCGATGCCCGCGTGCCGCGATCTGCGCCAGCGATTCCTCACCACTGACGTACAAACCCGGCAGGCGTTCGCCCAACGCGGCGAGCGTCTGCAACAACAATGTCGACTTGCCGATGCCCGGATCACCGCCCACCAGCACCACCGAGCCTTCCACCAGGCCACCGCCCAGCACGCGATCGAGTTCGCCGATCCGCACCAGGTGCCGTTGCTCGACCTCGCCCGCGACGCCCGCCAACGGTTGCACCTTTGCGGCCTCCGCGCCGGCGTAGCCGGCACGCCGCGCGGCGTGCGCGGCATCCCTGGCGGGTTCCACCACGAATGCGCTCAGCGTGTTCCACGCCCCACACGATTCGCACTGCCCCTGCCACTTCGGATACTCCGCGCCGCAGTCGCCGCAGACGTAAGCCGTCTTCGCTTTGGCCATCACGCACC
Organism: Lysobacteraceae bacterium; assembly: GCA_018971925.1. Lineage (GTDB taxonomy): Bacteria > Pseudomonadota > Gammaproteobacteria > Xanthomonadales > Rhodanobacteraceae > 66-474. The sequence goes on from JAGWZT010000292.1 coordinate 1,134, forward strand.
ATCCTCCGCAAACAGCACGCGCCGCGTGACGCCGCAGGTGAGTTCATAGGCAATGGTGCCGGCGTGGTCGGCGATCACTTCGACCGGAAGTTGCGGCCCCCACAGCGTCACCACGTCGCCGACGTTCGCGTCCGGCGCCTCCCGCAAATCGAGTGTCAGCAAATCCATCGACACGCGGCCGATCACCGCGGCGGGCGCACCGCCGATCAACACCGGCGTGCCGGACTTGGCGCTGCGCGGATAGCCGTCGCCGTAGCCGATCGCGGCGACGCCGATGCGCATGTCTTGCGGACATTCCCAAGTGGCGCCATAGCCGACGCGCTCGCCGCGCGCGACGGGATTGATCGCGACCAGGCGCGTGGTCAGCGTCATGGCAGGCGCGAAACCGAAATCCGCGCCGGTCTTGCCCTCGGCGACCGACAAGCCGTACAACAATCCGCCCACGCGAATCCAGTTGCCGCGCGCCTGCGGCCAGCCGAGCATGCCGGCGGAATTCGACAACGTGCGTTCGCCGGGCAACCCCTGGGTCGCGTCGAGGAAGCACTGCACCTGGCGCGCCGTGAGGTCGTTGTCGAATTCGTCCGACGACGCGAAATGCGTCATCAGCACGATGGCGGGATCAACCGCGGGCAGTGCACGCAGGCGCGTGTGCAGTTCCGCGGCGCGCCCCCGTGCAAAACCAAGCCGGTGCATGCCGGTGTCGAGCTTCAGCCAGACTTTCAGTGGATCGCCGCCGCGCTCGGCTTCCAGCATCGCGAGCTGCGATTCGTGATGGATCACCGCTTCCAGTTGCAACCGGCGCATCTCGGCGAGATCGCTCGCCGCGTCGGGACCGGACAGCACCACGATGCGCTGGCGATGTCCCGCCGCACGCAGGCGCAGTCCATCGGCGATCGACGCCACGCCGAACGCGTCGGCATCGCCCAACGCGCGTGCGCAGCGTTCGAGTCCGTGCCCGTAGGCGTCGGCTTTCACGACCGCCATCACCTTGGCGCCTTCAGCGAGCGAACGCACCCGCGCAAGATTGCCGCGCAAGGCGTGGAGGTGGATGGTGGCCGTGGCGGAGCGGCTCAAGCGCTCACTCCATGCTTCCGATGTACGCCTCGGGCGCGTAATTCTCGAATTTGGTGTACTGGCCGAGGAAGGTCAGCTTGATGGTATCGATGGGGCCGTTGCGCTGCTTGCCGATGATGATCTCGGCAATGCCCTTGTGGTTGGATTCCTTGTTGTAGACCTCGTCGCGATAGATGAACAGGATCAGGTCGGCGTCCTGCTCGATCGCGCCAGATTCGCGCAGGTCGCTCATCACCGGGCGCTTGTCGTTGCGCTGCTCCAGCGCGCGGTTCAACTGCGACAGCGCGATCACCGGCACGTCGAGTTCCTTGGCCATGGCTTTCAGGTTGCGCGAGATTTCGGAAATTTCCGTCGCGCGGTTTTCCTTGTTGCCGGGCACCTGCATCAGCTGCAGGTAATCGAGGATCACGAGGCCGAGGCCATGCTCACGCATCATCCGGCGCGCGCGCGAACGCAGTTCGCCCGGCGACAGCGCAGGCGTGTCATCGATGAAGATTTTGGATTCCGACAACAGCGATGCCGCTTGGCTGACCCGCGGCCATTCCTCTTCCGCAAGTTCTCCCGAGCGCAAGTCCTTCTGGTTGATCCGGCCCATCGACGAGATCAAGCGGAACGCCAGTTGCGAGGCCGACATTTCCATCGAGAACACCAGCACCGGCTGCTTGGCGCGCATCGCGACCGCTTCGGCGATGTTGAGCGCGAAAGCGGTCTTGCCCATCGACGGGCGGCCGGCGACGATCACCAGATCCTGTCGTTGCAGGCCGGAAGTCAGGTCATCCAGATCCTTGAAGCCGGTGGTGAGGCCGTTCAACTGGCCGCGGTTGGCATAACGCTGCGCCAGCAGTTCCACGGCTTCCTTCACCGACTGGCGCACCGGGATTACCTGCTTGCGCCCGCGCGCGCCGGCCTCGGCGATCTTGAACACGCGCTGCTCGGCGGCTTCGAGGATTTCCGGCGTGTTGCGGCCTTCCGGGTTGAAGCCGTCGCCGGCAATTTGCGTGCCCGCCTCGATCAGTTTGCGCAGCACCGCCTTGTCGCGCACGATGTCGGCGTAGGCCGCGATGTTGGCCGCACTGGGCGTGTTGTTGGCGAGTTCTGCGAGATAGGCGACGCCGCCGATGTTGGCAGTTTCGCCGTGGCGTTCGAACCACTCGCCCAGCGTTACCGCATC
>JAGWZT010000293.1 GCA_018971925.1 Lysobacteraceae bacterium
GAAGGAGTAGCATGTTCGATTGCTGGTGACGCGTCCGCCCCGGGAGGCCTGCATGTCCAAGACAGTCCATTTGAAGGTAAACGGTCGGTCGCACGACGTCGCGGTCGAACCTGGCACCCGGTTGCTCTATGTGTTGCGGGATAACCTGGGGTTGCACGGGCCGAAGTTCGGTTGCGGCTTGTCGCAGTGCGGCGCGTGCACGATCCACCTGGACGGCCAGGCGGTCCGCTCTTGCATCTTGCCGGTCGAGGCGGCGGAAGGCCACGCGGTCACCACGCTCGAAGGGCTGGGCACGGTGGAGCATCCGGATCCGTTGCAGCAGGCGTTCATCGATGAACAGGCCGTGCAGTGTGGCTACTGCATCAACGGCATGATCATGACGGCCAAGGCGCTGCTGAAGAAAAACCCGCACCCGACGCGCAACGACATCAAGCAGGCACTGGACGGCAACCTGTGCCGTTGCGGCACGCACATGCGCATCGTCCGGGCCATCGAGCGGGCCGCCAAGGCGGGAGAACCGGCATGAATACGCGACGCCGTGACGTAATCGTTTCATCAGAACTCTCCGATCTCGGTGCCAGCCGCCGCGCATTCCTCAAGACTTCCGGCGGGTTGGTGCTGGGCTTCAGCCTGCTCGGCCCCGTGGCGGCGATGGCAGCGATGCGCGAGTTGCCATTGGATACGAGCGTGGCCGGGATGAAAGGCACGAGTCCATTCCCTGCGGTCGATCCGGCCAAGCTGGATGCCTGGATCGCGATCCATCCGGACAACACCGCCACGCTGTTCACGGGCAAGGTGGAGCAGGGCAACGGTGCGCCCAACGCACTGCTGCAGATCGCCGCCGACGAACTGGATTTCCCGTACGAATACTTCTATCTCGTGATGGGTTCGACGACCGAAACGGTTGACCAGGGACCGTCCTACGGCAGCATGGCGGTGCGTTACGCGGGGCCGCAAATCCAGCACGCGGCGGCAGCGGGCCGTCAGGTGTTGCTCGACATGGCCAGCAAGCATTTCGGCGTGCCGGCGGACAAGCTGATGGCGACCGCGGGCGTCATCACCGTCGCGGGCGCGCCGGGCAAGTCCATCACCTACGGCGAACTCGTGGGCGGCAAGCGCCTCGACGTGACCATCGGTGCCAGCGGCAAGACGTTCGGCATGAAGGTCGCGCCCAACGCCAAACTCAAGGACCCGTCGAAGTACACCGTGATCGGGACCTCGGTGCTGCGCAAGGATATTCCCGGCAAGACGACGGGCGAGTTCACCTATATGCAGGACGTGAAGGTGCCCGGCATGTTGCACGGCCGCGTCGTGCGTCCGTACGGCATCCAGTCGCAGCTTCTGAAGGTCGATGAAACCAACCTCAAGGCCATCCCCGGTTTCGTCGGGATCGTGCGCGAGCACAACTTCCTCGGCGTGGTGGCCGAAACCGAGTGGGGTGCCATCCAGGCGGCGCAAAGGCTGGGTTCCAAACTCAATCGCAAGGGACCGGATGACGGTCTGGCGAAGTGGTCGGACTGGAATGGCCTGGCCGCGACCGACGAGGTCTGGGACGCGGTGCGCAAGGCGCCCGGGAAGGCGGAGTCCGTGGCCAAGCACGGCGATGTCGACAAGGCGCTCAAGGCTGCCGCGCACACGTTCAAGGCCACGTATCTCACGCCGTTCGAAACCCATGGTTCGATCGGTCCGGAGTGCGCGATTGCCGACGTCGGCAAGGACAAGGCCATCGTCTGGGGCGGCACGCAGATGCCGCACCAGGCGCAGCGTGATCTGGCCGAATTGTTGGGATTGCCGATCGACAAGGTCGAAGTCCGCTGGGTCGAGGCGGCGGGTCAATACGGACGCAATGGCCTGGAACACGTGATGGCGGACGCCGCGATCATGTCGCGGGCCGTGGGCCGGCCGGTGCGCGTGCAATGGATGCGCTGGGATTCGCACGGCTGGGATCCGAAGGAACCGCCGATCGTCCAGGAACTCGAAGGTGCGCTCGATGCGCAAGGCAACGTCACTGCGTGGCGTCACCACATGTGGGTGCCGACGTTTTCCGACACCCGCCTGCTGCCTTCGGAGTTGATCGGCAAGCCAGTCGGCAAGGTCAACCTCGGCAACGCCGCGATCGGTTACGAGTACACGTTCGACAATGCGGAGGTGTCGTCGCACAACGAGAGCCGCGTCGGCGTGATCACGGCGTGGATGCGTGCGCCGGGCCAGTTCGAGACCACGTTCGCGATGGAAGCCTTCATTGACGAACTGGCGGCGGCGGCCAAGCAGGATCCGCTGGAATTCCGGCTCAAGTACTTGAAGCAACCGCGCACCGTCGGGGTGCTGGAGGCGGTCGCGAAACGCTATGGGTGGCAGCCGCGCGTGGCGTTCAGTGCCGGCAAGCAGGGCACCCGCAAGGCCAAGGGTCGCGGCATCGCGTGGGTCAACCGCGACGACAGCCGGGTGGCAACCATCGCGGACGTCGAAGTCGATCAGCAGACCGGCGAAATTCGCGTCGTGCGCGTCGTCGTCGCGCACGACAATGGCCTCGTCATCAGTCCGGACGGCATGCGCAACCAGATCGAGGGCAATATCATCCAGTCGATGAGTCGCGCGCTGCACGAGGAAATAACCTTCGACCACGCGCACGTCACCAGTCGCGATTGGGCGGGTTATCCGATCCTGCGTTTCCACGAGATCCCGGACAGCATTGACATCGTGCTGGTGAACAACAGTCCGGAGTTCAAGTCGACCGGTGGCGGCGAGCCCTCGACTTGCCCGACCGCTGCGGTCATCAGCAACGCGGTCTACGACGCGGTGGGTATACGCCTGCGCCAGAAGCCGTTCCGGCCCGAGCGCGTCAAGGCGGCCATGGGCAAGGCGTAGTTGCCAGGCATCCGCATGGGGTTATCGCTGAACCCGGCACACGAGTTGTGCATGTTGATCGACGCGATGCGCGCTGCCGCGCGTGATGGGCGGCCCGCCGCGCTGGCGACGATCACCGCAACCCGCGGTGCCACCTTCCGCCGCGCCGGGGCACGCATGCTGGTGGGTGCCGACGGTAGCGCCGTCTGCGAGTTGTCCGGCGGTTGCCCGCAACGCGACATCGTGCAGCGCGCGCAGCAAGCGATCGTCAGCGGCCGCCCCGAGCTTGCGTGCTACAACGCGGACTCAGGTTTGGACGTGCTGATGGAAATGGGCTGCGGCGGCGAGCTGGATGTGCTGATCGAACCACTTGTGGACCCGCGCACCGGCGCGTTCTTCGATGCGCTGACGCACGCGCTCGAAAGCCGGCGAAGCGTTCTCGCCGCGACCCTGTTCGCGCGCGATGGCGAGGCCGTGCCGCCACGCCGCGCGCTGTGGTGCAGCGGCGAATGGTGCTTCGACGGTCTCGGC
>JAGWZT010000294.1 GCA_018971925.1 Lysobacteraceae bacterium
GACATCGCGCGCATTCCGGTGATGGTCGATTCGTCCAAGTGGAGCGTGATCGAGGCCGGCCTGAAATGCCTGCAGGGCAAGGGTGTGGTCAACTCGATCTCACTCAAGGAAGGCGAGGAAAAGTTCCTGGACGAAGCCGGCAAGATCCTGCGCTACGGCGCCGCCACGGTGGTGATGGCGTTCGACGAACAGGGCCAGGCCGACACGGTGGCGCGTCGCCTCGAAATCTGCGAGCGCTCGTACAAACTGCTGACGGAAAAGATCGGCTTCCCGCCCGAAGACATCATCTTCGATTCCAACATATTCCCGATCGCGACCGGCATCGAGGAACACGCCAACAACGCGGTCAACTTCATCGAAGCCGCGAAGGAATTGAAAAAACGCTTCCCGTACTCGCACCTCTCCGGCGGCGTGTCGAACGTGTCGTTCTCGTTCCGCGGCAACAACGCGGTGCGCGAAGCGATCCACTGCGTATTCCTGTACCACGCGATCAAGGCCGGCATGGACATGGGCATCGTCAATGCCGGCGCGCTCGCGATCTACGACGACCTCGACCCGGAACTGCGCGAGCGGGTCGAGGACGTGGTGTTGAACCGCCGCCCGGATGCGACCGAGCGCCTGATGGAAATCGCGGAACGGCACAAGGGCGGATCGCAGGACAAGGACGACAGCAACAAGCTGGCATGGCGCGAATTGCCCGTCGCGAAACGGCTGGAACACGCGCTCGTGCACGGCATCGATCAATACGTGGTCGAGGATACGGAGGAAGTCCGCAAGGCCGTCACGCGCACGCTGGACGTGATCGAAGGCCCGTTGATGGACGGCATGAACGTGGTCGGCGACCTGTTCGGCGCCGGCAAGATGTTCCTGCCGCAGGTGGTGAAATCCGCGCGCGTGATGAAAAAAGCCGTGGCTCATCTGCTGCCGTACATGGAAGAAGAAAAGAAGAAAAGCGGCAACACCAGCAAGTCCAACGGCAAGATCGTGATGGCGACGGTCAAGGGCGACGTGCACGACATCGGCAAGAACATCGTGGGCGTCGTGCTGGCCTGCAACAACTTCGACGTGGTGGACCTCGGCGTGATGGTGCCGGCGCAGAAGATCCTCGACACCGCGATCGCGGAGCACGCGGACATGATCGGCGTGTCCGGCCTGATCACGCCGTCGCTGGAAGAAATGGCGCATGTCGCCAGGGAAATGAAGCGGCAGAATTTCAGCATCCCGCTGCTGATCGGCGGTGCGACCACGTCGCGCGCGCACACCGCGATCAAGATCGAGCCCAACTACGAAACCGCCTGCGTGTGGGTGAAGGATGCCTCGCGCGCGGTGGGCGTGGCGCAATCACTGGTCAGCAAGGAGCTGGTGGACGGATTCCTCGCCAAGGTTCGCGCCGAGTACGCGGAGGTGCGCGAGCGCCACCGGAATCGCGGTCCCGGCAAGCGGCTGGTGTCCCTGGAAGCCGCGCGCGCCAATGGTTCGAAGTTCGACTGGAAAAACTACACGCCGCCCGCGCCGAACAAACCCGGCATCACGGTGATCGATGACATTCCGATCAGCGAACTGCTCGAAGTTACCGACTGGACGCCTTTTTTCCAGGCGTGGGAACTGCACGGCCATTACCCGGCAATCCTCGGTGATCCCGTGGTTGGCCCGCAAGCCACGGAGCTTTTCAACGACGCGCAGAAAATCCTGAAGCAGATCGTCGACGAGAAGTGGCTGCGCGCCAAGGCCGTGATCGGTTTCTGGCCAGTGTCGCGCACGGGCGATGACCTCGAACTGGTCGACGGCGACGAACGCGTGATGCTGCACCATCTGCGCCAGCAGGCCGACAAGCCCGTTGAGCGCCCGAACCTCTGCCTCGCCGATTTCATCGCGCCGAAGGAAACCGGCGTGCAGGACTGGATCGGCGGCTTCGCGGTTACCGCGGGCCTCGGCATCGAGGAACACCTCGAGCGCTTCCACAAGGACAACGACGATTACTCGGCCATCATCCTGAAGGCGCTGGCCGATCGCATGGCCGAAGCGCTGGCCGAATACATGCACCGCGAGGTGCGCACGAAGTACTGGGGCTACGCGTCCGACGAATCACTCGACAACGAAGCGCTGATCGGCGAGAAATACCGCGGCATCCGCCCGGCGCCGGGCTATCCTGCCTGCCCCGACCACACCGAGAAGGCCACGTTGTTCAAGCTGCTGGATGCAACGAACAACGCCGACATCGAACTGACCGAAGGTTTCTCGATGTACCCCGCCGCCGCGGTTTCGGGCTGGTATCTCAGCCATCCGGACAGCCAATACTTCGTGGTCGGCAAACTCACGAAGGACCAGGTCGAGGAATACGCGAAACGCAAGGGCTGGACGCTGGCCGAAGCCGAACGCTGGCTCTCGGCCAACCTCGATTACGACCCGGACTGAGCATCGCCGCTGTGCGCATGCCTCGCACGCGCATCAGTGTCAGCGCTTCAGAGTGTCGCGCCACCCATCGCCCGCGAACTCATCAGCGCCGCCATTCCGCCCATGATCAGGAACAGGACGAAGACCGCGGTGCCGATCAGCATCCAGATCAGGTAGGCGCGGCAGAAATTGCGCTTGCTGGGGTGGGTGCCATCGGAAAAACCCCAGACAAACAGCATGATGAGTCCGACCAACGGAATCCACAGGATCAGCAGGGTGACGAACCAGTCCCCCAGCGAGACCGGCGCGGATTCACGTTCCGCAAGTTGTGCGTTCATGTGTACTCCCGAGCGTCATGGATCCACCGGACGGATACCGTCGAGGCACCGGCCGAAACCAAGTTGGCATTCCCCTGGGCGCGACTGGCCCGCGACGATCCTAGCCGACTCCCACGCTCTGCGCACCCGGCGAATGCGGGCGATGAACCTCACGCCGCGATATCGCCGGTCGTGGTGTTCTTGTGGTGCCTCAGGTGCATCACCAGGTTGTAGACCGACACGACCACCGGGAACAGATTGGAAAGGATGCCCACGGAATCGTTCTTGCCGACGACGAAATACGCCAGCAGCAGGATGCTGCCGAATACCGACAGCACCCAGAACGAGAGCGGCATCACCACCCGCTTGTGCTTGCGCGTCGCGTACACCTGCACGAACCAGCGGCTGGTGAACATCACCATGCCGAGGTAGCCCACCGCCTTCCACGGGGTGATCTGGTAATTCGCGAGCGCGTGCAGGATGTGTTCCACGATGAGGGTCCGGCCTGGGTTGGAGGGCGAATTGTAGCAATCGGCCGGCCGCCGATTGACCGAAAAACCCGTCACCCGTAGACTTGCCGGTTCGCGTGGGCGGTTAGCTCAGCGGTAGAGCACTGCCTTCACACGGCAGGTGTCGCAGGTTCGATCCCTGCACCGCCCACCAAA
>JAGWZT010000295.1 GCA_018971925.1 Lysobacteraceae bacterium
ACGCTGAAGCCGCCGGCGTCTGACTCGCTCGCGATCCTGAACCAGGCGGTCGATACCTTGAACCGTTACCCGCAGGTTACGATCGAGATCGACGGCTATACGGACTCGAAGGGCACCGACAAGTACAACCAGGGCCTGTCCGAGCGTCGCGCCAACATCGTCGATTCGTACCTGACCTCGCACGGCATCGATGCGAGCCGCGTCACCGCGGTCAAGGGCTTCGGCAAGGCCGATCCGGTCGACACCAACGAGACCGCGGCTGGCCGTCAGCGCAACCGTCGCGTCGAGTTCAAGGTGCAGCAGCCCGGCAACGGCAGCATGTAAGCCGTTCGCGGAAGAATCGGCGGTCCATTGCCGGTGTTCCGATGTGACACGAAAAGCCCGGCTTCGCGCCGGGCTTTTTCTTTGAGAGCCCTGAACAACCTGCTGCGCTACTCGCCACCTCCATGTGCCTCGCCCTTCGGGCCGCCGGAGCCTGCCCCGGACTTGATCCGGGGGCGTTCGGATCGGCAATCCTGCCGATGCAGTCGGTGTCGTGCAATCCACCTTCGCTCGCGACGGTTCTTCAGTGGCTCCCAATTCCGATAGGGTGGTTCAACCGCGGTTTCGTATGCGAGATAAATCCGTCCCGATGCAGCCGTCTTTACGCCGTTCGCCACGCGGCGCGGATGCAGATAGCTCCGCACGACACGGCCTTGCGCGGGTCTTGTCGCGCATGGGCGTGTGTTCGCGCAGCGAAGCCGTGCGCCGGATCGAGTCCGGGCGCGTGCGCGTGAACGGCAATTTGGTGCGCGATCCGGAGTTGCCGGCCGACGCCGCAACGGATCGGATCGAGATGGATGGCTTGCCGCTGCGGGCGCGCGAACGGGTCTGCGTCGCCGTCAACAAACCGCGTGGATTGGTGGTCAGCGCCGCGGACGAGCAAGGCCGTGACACGGTGTACGCCTTGTTGCGAGGTGCCGCCTTGCCGTGGCTCGCGCCGGTCGGCCGGCTGGACAAGGCCAGCGAGGGATTGCTGCTGATGAGCAATGATCCCGCCTGGGCCGCGCGGCTGACCGGTCCCGAAGCGCATGTCGCAAAGACCTATCGCGTGCAGGTGCGCGGCTTGCCCGATCAAGCGACGCTTGAGCGTCTGCGTGCCGGCGTGGTGGACATGGGCGAGCGGCTGTCGGCACGATCCGTACGGGCCATCGGCGGCGGGGAAAAGAATGCCTGGCTGGAGGTCGTGCTGGTGGAAGGCCGCAACCGGCAGATTCGCCGCATGCTCGCGGCTTGCGGACACGACGTGCTGCGATTGATGCGGGTCGCGATAGGACCTCTCGAATTGGGTAAGCTGCCCAAAGGCGGATGGCGCATATTGACCGATGCCGAGATTCGCGCGCTGTCCGGCGCGTGACCGCAGGTCGAAAAGGCCGCCGTTCTCGTTACGCGATCTCGCGGGTGCCGCCGATCCAGGTTTCGGTGACACGCAGATCCTGGTCCACCACGGTGAAATCCGCGCGGTGACCGGCTTCGATGCGGCCATGCGCCGCGCCCAATCCCAGGAAATCCGCAGGGTAGGTCGATGCCATTCGCGCGGCCTCGTCCAACGGTACGCCGAGCATGTCGATCGTGTTGCGCACGGCATCGATCATGCTCAGTGCGGAACCGGCAAGCGTGCCCCCGTCAGTTTGGCAAATGCCGTCGCGTGCGGTGATTGTCTCGCCGTTCAACACGTAAGATGGATCGGCTGCACCCACCGGTGGCATCGCGTCGGTGACCAGAAAAATCTTTCCGCGCGGTTTGGCCCGAAGCGCCACGCGCAGGCTGGCGGCGTCGACGTGATGGCCATCCACGATCACGCCACACCACGAATCGGGATCGTCCAAAGCCGCGCCGACGACACCGGGTGCGCGGCTGGTGAGCGGGGACATCGCGTTGTACAGGTGCGTGAAGCCGCGCGCGCCAGCGCCGAGCGCCCGACGCACCATCGCGTAATCGGCGTTGGAATGCCCCACCGAGACGATGACGCCCGCTCGTGCAAGCTGGCGAATCGCATCGGCCGGCACGCATTCCGGCGCCAGCGTCAGCAGCGTCACGCCGCGGTGCAGCGACTCGGCCAACCGCAGTTCGGACGCATCCGGCACGTGCAGGTATTTTTCCGCGTGCACGCCCCTGCGCGCGCGGCTGAGGAACGGCCCTTCGAGATGGATGCCGAGTACGCCGGGTGCACCCGCCGCGATCGCCGCCTCGACCGCACCGATTGCGGTACGCATCTTGTCGGTAGTGTCGCTGATCAGGGTCGGCAGGAAGCCGGTGGTGCCGAAGCGCCGGTGCGCGGCACCGATGGCGCGAATGCCTTGGGCGCCAGGTTGATCATTGAACAGGACACCGCCGCCGCCGTTGACCTGGCAATCGATGAAGCCCGGCAACAGAAACCGGCCCGACAGGTCGTGGACCTCGGCATTCGACGGGGCGCGCGCCGCGAGTTCCAGGATCCGGCCGTCCTCGACGACCACCGCGGCATCGTCGCGCCAGCCTTGCGCAGACAGAACGCGTGCGTTGACGAGCGCGACAGCCATCAGACGGTCTCGGTCACCTTGGCGAGGTGGGGCGGGTGGTCGGGGTCGCGGCCGCGCGCGATCGCGAGTGCATTCACCGCGCGGTAGAAACTCTGGATGACCAGGATCGGCGCGAACATCGGTTGGCCGGTCGGCACGATCGGCAATGCATCGCGACCCGATGCGCCCGGTGCGGCGGTCCAGACTTCGGCGCCGCGTTGGTGGAAATCGCGCGCGGTGGCCAACACGCCCGCCAGCGCATCGTCCTGCTGCGCGAACAAAAGCACCGGCAGACGCGGGCCCACCAACTCCATCGGACCGTGCCGCACTTCCGCGCTGCTGAAGGCCTCGGCGTGCAACGCGCAAGTCTCCTTCAATTTCAATGCGGCCTCCTGGGCCGCCGCGAGGCCATAGCCGCGCCCGAGCACGAACAAATCGTGCATGTCGCGCAACCCGTCGACCAGTGGCGACCAGTCCAGTTCGAACGCCTGGCGCAATTGCCCCGGAAGTCCGTGCAACGCGTCGAGCAGCGCCGCGTCTTGCCGCCAGTGCGCCACGAGGTGCAGCACCGCGCTCAGCGAGCCGATGAAACTCTTGGTTGCGGCCACGCTTTTTTCCGGACCCGCTTGCAGCGGGATCACCGTGTCGGCCAATGCAGCAAGTGGCGAACGTTCGGCGTTGACCAGCGCGACCACGCGCGCGCCGGCATTGCGCGCGGCTTCGGCGCTGCGCAGCAGGTCGGGGCTGGCGCCCGACTGCGAGATGACGAGATACAGCGCACCGCGCAGCCGCAACGGCACCGA
>JAGWZT010000296.1 GCA_018971925.1 Lysobacteraceae bacterium
CGCTGCAGAAGCAGTCCGCCGTCGCCAGCCGTACCGCGGGGTACGCGCTGGAAGGCGACCTGTACATGGCGAACAAGTCCTACGACAAGGCCGCCGAGGCTTTCCAGCAAGGCTTGAAGATCCAGTACGACCGCCCGTTGGTGGTGAAGCGCTTTCTGGCGCTGAACGCGTCCGGCGCGAAGCAGCCCGACACCGTGCTGCGCGACTGGCTGGCCAAGCATTCCGATGATGCCGCGACGCGCCTGTTGCTGGCGCAGTACTACATGGACCACGCGCAGAACAAACCGGCTGTCGAACAGTACGAGCAGGTGCTGAAGGCATATCCCTCCAACGTCGACGCGCTCAACAACCTTGCCTGGATCTACACCGGGCAGCATGATCCGCGTGCGCTGGCGCTGGCGGAACGGGCCTACAGGCTGGCGTCGACCTCACCCGGCATCATGGACACCTACGGCTGGGCCTTGGTCGCGCACGACCAGCCCAAGGTCGCATTGCCGATCCTGGAGAAAGCGGCCAAGGCGGCGCCCGAAACGTTGACGATCCAGTACCACTTGGCAGTGGCGCAGGCACGCAGTGGCGACCACGCGGCTGCGCGCACCACGCTGGAAGCATTGCAGAAAACAGGCGCGAGTTATCCGGAAAAATCGGCAGCGGAAAAGCTGTATCAGGAAGTGGGCGGCCCCAAGGGAAATGCCGGCCAATAGTTTCCCGGTCCTTCCCGTTGGTCAGCCAGATGATTTGCCATTGCGGGACCGCGCGTGCTCCCCGCGTTTGTTCCGGCAAGCCCGGGCGAAGTCGAAGGGTTCCACCACGAACAGAATCGGTGCGTGATCTGTCCGCACTGAGCTTGCCTGGGTGTGAACCACGAACCGGGCAGATGTTTTAATCGCTGGCCCCGCTCTCGTGCGTCAGCGGATCGTGTGCGTGGATCTGCTTGTAGCGGCCGCTGAAGAAAATCAGCGGCTGCGCCTCGGGGCCGTGCGCGAGATATTCGATTTCGGCGATGAACAACAGATGATCACCGGCGGGGTGAATATCCACCACCCGCGCCACGATCTGGGCGAGGCCGCCGTCGAGCACCGGCGTGCCGGCGTGATCCGAGAACCGCGCATCGACTTCCTGCTCGGGACGATTGGCGAAGTGCGGTCCGAGATGGCGTTGCTGTTCGGACAGGATGTTGATGCCGTAGCGGACGCCAATGCGGACGTGTTCGACGAAACGGGATGCCTTGCGCACCGAGATCAGCACCAGCGGCGGCTCCAGCGAAACCGACAGAAATGCATTGACGGTCATGCCGACCGGCCGGCCGTCGCACAGGAAACTCACCACGGTGACGCCGGTGGCGAAACGCCCCATGACCCGCCGAAACAGTTGCGGATCGATGGTTTGCACCGAGGCATCGCCCTTGGGCATGCATCCCGCACAAGACAAGAATGATTCTCAATTACAGCATGGACGCAAGGCCAAGGTCAATCGGCGGCAGTGGTCTGGGTTGAAGTTTTGAACCGTTCGCCCTGAGATGTCGAAGAGCGAACTTGCCTGAATTCGCATCCGTTCATGGTTCGATACCTCACCGCGAACGGATATTTTTCAAACCAAACCGCTGCTCAATCGCCATGCACGTCCGGTGTGGCCGCATTGCCCGTGGGTTCGGTGGGCACAGGTTGTCGCGTATAAACTCGCCCGGGAGGTCGAGCCGGGAGAATCAGACATGGACAAGGTATATGAATAAAAATGCGGCATGGCAAACCATTCTCGTCACCGGTGGCGCCGGCTACATCGGTAGCCACGTGGTGCTGCAGCTCGTCGAGGCGGGCGAGCGCGTTGTGGTGCTGGATGACCTCTCCACCGGTTTTCGCGAAGCGGTGATCGGCGCGGAGTTGATCGTCGGCAATGTCGGCGACCGGGTGCTGGTGGCGAAGACCCTGCGCGAACACGGTGTCGATACCGTGATGCATTTTGCCGCGCGCACCATCGTGCCGGAATCGGTGGCCGATCCCCTGCGCTACTACGGCAACAATACCTGCGCCACACGCAACCTGCTGGAATGCTGCCGCGACGCCGGCGTCAGGCACATCGTGTTCTCCTCGACCGCCGCGGTGTACGGCATACCCGAAGGCGGCAGGGCCAGCGAAACGACCCCCACGGCGCCGATCAATCCCTACGGCTCGTCCAAACTGATGAGCGAGTGGATGCTGCGCGACCTCGCCGCCGCGGGTGGCCCGTGCTACGTCGCGCTGCGTTACTTCAATGTTGCCGGGTGTGATCCGTCCGGGCGCATTGGCCAGTCGACAAAAAACGCCACGCTGCTGGTCAAGGTGGCCTGCGAGGCTGCGTTGGGCAAGCGCGGGCACTTGTCGATTTTCGGGACGGATTACGCCACGCCCGACGGCACCGGCGTGCGCGACTACATCCACGTCGACGATCTGGCGCGCGCGCATCTGGATGCGCTGCGCTATTTGCGTGACGGTGGTGCCTCGACCACGCTCAACTGCGGCTACGGCCATGGCTATTCGGTGCGCGAGGTTCTGGCCGCGGTCGGACGCGCGCACGGCACGCCGGTGCCGTTCGTGGAAGAACCGCGCCGCGCCGGCGATCCTCCTTCCCTGATCGCGGTGTCCGACCGCATTCGCGGTACGCTCGGTTGGCAACCGCGTCATGATGACCTGGATTTCATTGCGCGCACGGCACTCGCTTGGGAACGCAAGCTGGCGCCCGTCAGGCATTCCGGCGCATGACCGTTTCGGTTTTTGCGACGTGCCCGTTGCCCTACGCGGTGGTCGGCGCGGTGGGGCTGGCTTTGTTCTGGCGACGGCTGCCACGTGGGTTACGGGTTGCGGGTGTCGCCATCGAAGTGGCGCTGGTGGTGTTGATGACACCGTTGAGCGCCAATGCCTTGTCGGGGTGGCTGCGTTCGCGCGTACCGCCGGCGAGTGCGTGTACGGCGCCGGCCCCCAATGCGATCGTGGTGCTCGGGGGCGGTGCCGAACGCCGGCCGATGGGTTCCGACGATTACGCAGCCTTGCATCTTGTCAGTCTGCAACGCCTGTTCGCGGGCGTGGCACTTTGGCGCCACATGCCCGGTGCGCGTCTTGTGATTGCCGGCGGCAGCCGCGGACACATCCCGGAGGCCATGGTGCTGGCGAACCTCGCCGCCGAGATGGGAGTTCCGACCAAGGCTATCGAGATCGAGGACCGGTCCAGCAATACCTGGGAAAATGCGCGCAACGTGGCGATGCTGTCGCCGCCGGTTCCCAAACGCATCTGGCTGGTCACCTCGTCGGTGCATCTGCCACGCGCGCTGGGCGCCTTTCACGCGTGGGGATTCCAGCCGTGTGC
>JAGWZT010000297.1 GCA_018971925.1 Lysobacteraceae bacterium
AAGGAAACCCCACTGATCATCGCGTTCGTGATCCTCGCGCTGTACACGTATTCCAGCGGCTTGCGCGCGCCCGCGCTGATCGCGTTCGTGAAGGACGCGATGCTCTACATCACCGTGATCGCGGCGGTGGTGATCATTCCGATCAAGCTGGGCGGCTACGGCGCGGTGTTCGCCGCCGCCGAAAAGGCGTTCGCCGCGAAGGGCGGCGACACCGGCGTCCTGCTCAAGCCCGACCAGTACTGGTCGTTCGCGACGCTGGCGCTGGGTTCGGCGTTCGCGTTGTTCCTGTATCCGCACGCGACCACCGCGACGCTGTCCGCCGACGGCCCCGCCACCATCCGTCGCAACGCGGTGTGGCTGCCCGCGTACAGCATCATGCTGGGGCTGGTCGCGCTGCTCGGCTACATGGCGCTGGCCGCGCACGTCGACGTCAAGGATGGTTCGATGGCGGTACCCGCGCTGATCAACGCGAGCTTCCCGCCGTGGTTCGCGGGATTCTGCTTCGCCGCGATCGCGCTGGGCGCGCTGGTGCCGGCGGCAATCATGTCGATCGGCGCGGCCAACCTGTTCACCCGCAACATCTGGCGCGCCTACGTCAACGCAAATCTTTCGAACGCGCAGGAATCGCGGATCGCCAAGAACGTTTCGCTGCTGGTGAAGTTCGGCGCGCTGCTGGCGGTGTTGTACCTGCCCACGAAATTCGCGATCGACCTGCAATTGTTGGGCGGTATCTGGATGTTGCAGATCTTCCCGGCGGTGATCTGCGGCCTGTTCACCCGATGGCTGCGCGCTTCGGCGTTGCTGGTCGGCTGGGCCGCCGGCATGGCGCTGGGCAGCGCGCTGGCCTATGAGCAGGGATTGAAACCCGTCTACACGTTCGTCACCAGCGACGCCCATTACGGCGTCTACATCGGCCTGCTGGCGCTGGTGCTGAACTTCGCTGTCGCCGTCGCCGCGACGCCCATCGCCGCGATGCTGAAGCGCGAAGCGCCCGGTGACCGCACGCAGAAGGTCGATTTCAAGGATGCGGTACCCGATTGAGGGCGTGCCGAAATGCGGCGGGTGTCGATCCTGAGCAACACTTGGACGAGTTCGCAGCGCCACCCGCTTTCCGGGAAGCGCCCCGAGCGGCCCACCCCGGTTGAATCCCGCCCGGCACGTCTCCCATCACAATGGCCGCGGCCATCCTTTCGGGCGTAGTATCCCCCTTGGCTCCCGGTGTGATCCGGGTATCGAGCTTCCATGCTCAGGCCGACTCGTCGAGGCCGTGTGGTGATACGGAGAGGAGTCCTTCAATCAAATTCGCGCGTAACGCTATTGCCCATGACGGTTACGCCGCTTCCGACGGGAAGGCGACATGAAACCAAAAATCAAGGCCGGATCCGACGAACACAAGGCGCTTTTCTGCAAGCAATTCATGGATACCTGCCAGGACTACGATCCGGATACGCTCCCTTGGCCAGAATTGAGTGAAAAGGATCTGGAACGCTTGCGCAGCGTGCCGTTCTGGCAAGAGGTCTACCACACTGAACGTCGCGCGGGTGCCATTGTGGACGCATTCACGCCGCACGTGACCGACCCCGTGGTGCGTGAAGCGCTCGCGTTGCAGGGCTTCGAAGAACGCAGGCATGCGGAACTGATCCGGGTGATGATTGAACGCTACGGCATCGATGCCACTGCCCAGCCACTGGAAGCCTTGCCCCTCGATCTCGAAACCGCGTTCATCGACTTCGGCTTCGGTGAATGCCTGGATTCGTTCCTGGGATTCGGCGCCTTCAAAACCGCTCGCCAATCGGAATTCATGCCGGACAAGCTGTTCGACATCTTCGACATGCTCATGTTCGAGGAGACGCGCCACATCGTGTTCTTCATCAACTACATGGCTTGGCGCGAAAAGCAGCGCGGCCTGGGACCGGTGCGGCGCGCAATGAAGTCGCTGCGGTTTTACGGACGTGCCGGCAGCCGCCTCATGGGCATGGTCAGGCGCGGACAGGCGTCCAACGACGGCAAGGACTTCGCAGTCACACAGACCGGCGTATTCCTGGAGGGATTCTCGTTCCGGCAATTCGTCGAAGACTGTTATCGCGAAAACGCGCGCCGCATGAACGTATTCGATCCGGATCTGATGCAACCACGCCTGTTGCCGTCGATCGCCGACATGGCGTTGCGCGGCATGAAGGCCTGGGACGCCGCGCGGTTCTGGCGCAAGCGCAAACCCGAGCCGGCGGAACGCGAGGCAGCCTGACCCTGGTTCCGAAGTGTCCGAAATCCGGAGCAACGCCAAAGCCGCGACCGGAGCCGGTGCCGCGGGAATGCGAAGGCGGCCCGTGTTGAACATCGACGCCGATCAGGTATAACTTTGGAGTGCCGTCGAGCCCACCCGTCTTTTCACTCCCCGACTTCGAGTAAATGTCACGCACGCAAAAAATCTGGCGCGACGGCGTACCTGTGCCGTGATCGCGATCGTTGCGAAGTACGCCGCTCGACCGCACCAATGAATGCCATTGCCATCGACATCGGCATGGCATTGTGCAGTGCCGCGACGGCCTATGCCTTGCTGGCACTCGTGGCCCTGTTCAAGGCCCGAAGACCGGTTCGCGCAGTCGCCGCAATATGCACGCCGGTGAGCATCCTGAAACCGCTGCACGGTGTGGAACCGCGGCTTTACGACAATCTGCGTTCCTTTTGCCTGCAGGATTACCCCTCGTTTCAGCTGTTGTTCGGCGTACGCGATGAGGCCGACCCGGCGCTCGAAGTCGCGCGTCGCATACGGCGGGAGTTCCCCAAGCTCGACATCGCGGTAGTCGTGGACGCGCGCCTGCATGGGCACAATCACAAGGTCAGCAACCTCACGAACATCCTGGACCGCGCGCATCATCCGTTGCTCGTGATCGCGGACAGCGACATTTGCGTCGGTCCGGATTACCTGCGGCGCGTGTGCGCGCCGCTGGCGCGCCCGGACGTCGGGATTGTCACCTGCCTGTACCGCGGTCGCGCGCTCGGTGGCCAGTGGTCACGTCTGGGGGCGCTGTTCATCAACGAATGGTTCGCGCCTGCCGTGCACATTGCGCAATTGTTCGGCTCGCAGGCTTTCGGCTTCGGCGCCACGCTTGCGCTGCGCCGCGAAACCCTGGACGCGATCGGCGGCTTCCAAAGCATCACGGACGAACTGGCCGACGACTATCGCCTCGCGGAACGCGTGCGTGAAGCTGGTCTCCGGACCGAGCTGTCAGACTACGTCGTGACGACCGACGTGATCGAGCAATCGGCACGACAATTGATGACCCACGAATTGCGCTGGTTGCGGACAATTCGCATGCTCAACCCGCTTGG
>JAGWZT010000010.1 GCA_018971925.1 Lysobacteraceae bacterium
CGACTGGAAAGATCCCGGAACGGTCAACATCAGAACGGCCTTCCCTGGCCTGACTTTCAACAAAAGGCGGCTTCGAGCGAAACACCTCGAGGTGTTCTACAGAGACCATCCGTGAAGATCGCGATCCTGTCCCGCAACTCCAGGTTGTATTCAACGGCAAGGCTGGTTGCCGCAGCGCGCGCACGCGGCCACCGCGTGCGCGTGCTCGATCCGTTGCGCTGCTACATGCGGATCGCATATGACGGCTTTGTGGTGCACTACGGTGGCCGCGCGCTGAAAGGCGTCGACGCGGTGATTCCGCGTATCGGCGCGTCGGTGACGTTCTATGGCACCGCCGTGCTGCGCCAGTTCGAAATGATGGGCGTGTACACCCCGAGCAGCTCGGACGCGGTGCTGCGCGCGCGCGACAAGCTGCGCAGCTTGCAGATACTCGCCAGTCATGGCATCGACCTGCCGGTGACGGTATTCGGCGATAACCCGGACGACACGTCGGACCTTCTGAACATGCTCGGTCCGGCACCACACGTCATCAAGCTCAACGAGGGCGCGCAGGGCAGCGGGGTGGTGCTGGCGGAGAAAGCCGCCGCCTCGCAGAGCGTGATCGAAGCCTTCCGCGGCCTGTACGCCAATTTCCTGGTCCAGCAGTTCGTGCGCGAGGCCAACGGGCGCGATATCCGCTGTTTCGTGGTCGGCGACCGCGTGGTCGCGGCGATGCAGCGCGCCGCCAGGGATGGCGACTTCCGCGCCAACCTGCATCGCGGTGGTACCGGCAGCGCCGTCCGACTGTCCGCGGCGGAGCGGGGGATTGCCCTACGTGCGGCCAAGGTGCTGGGTCTCGGCATCGCCGGCGTGGATCTGCTGCGTTCCGCGCGCGGCCCGCTGGTGCTGGAGGTGAACGCCTCTCCGGGACTGGAAGGCATCGAGACCGTATCCGGCGTGGACGTGGCGGATGCGGTGGTGAGGCACCTTGAGACGACGTTGGGTTGAGACGTTGCGGTGCGCAGCATTATGACGGAATGTGGCACGAATGCATTAGTACGAAATAAATCGTTGACAAGTGCGCAACCCGTTGGCTAGGATGAACCCATCTCGCGCGGATCCTCGCGTGACAACAAGGCGGCGGGGAGAAAAAAATGAAAGCTTCCAATCTTTTGACGGTGACGGCGGCGATCGCTGTCGTGATACTGCAAGGCTGTGCCGAGACGGGCGCCACCAAGGCGAATACCGCCGAACCGGTTTCGACGGTTCAAGCGGCAAGCGCCCCGGCCGCTTCTTTGGAGTCGTCGGCCAATATCCCCGAAGCGAACGGCGAACCCGTTGTAGTGGCCGACAACAAGGCCAACTTCGATCTCGTGGCTGCTGCGATACGCAAGCAGATGCAACCCGGGGGCCGATTCGGGTTCGTCGACAAGACAGGGCGCCAGACCGTGGAAAGTCGGCTGACCGACATGCAGACACTATTCGACCAATATGGCAGCGTGGACAAGATGCAGGGTCCTGCGCAAAATAAGCTGCTGGCGGACCAGAATGCAGTCAATGAGGTGCTTGCACGCAATGACGGCAATCGCCGAATTTGCTGGAAGGAAACCCCGGTCGGAACGCATTTCCCCAAAACGGTTTGCCGAACGTTGGCAGAGATCCAGAATCAGAAACAGAATTCCCAGCAGTATCTCGAACAAACTCGAAGATTGCAGCAACAGGAAAGCCAGATTATCAACAGTCCGGCACCGAATGGTATACATTGAAACGCCTTTCAAGCGTCGCAAGCCTGATGTAGATTCATCGAGCGGCGACTGGTTGTCCGAGCCAAGCAGATGAACAGTTTCAAGCAGGCTTTGCCCAGGCCCACCGAGGCCGAACTGGAAATCCTGCAGGTGCTGTGGGAACACAGCACCTGCACGGTGCGCGACGTGCACGAGGTATTGCACCGGCGTGACGGCACGGGTTACACCACCGCTCTGAAACAACTGCAGATCATGCACGACAAGGGGCTGGTCGAACGCGACGAATCGCAGCGCGCACACGTGTATCGCGCGGTGGTCAGCAAGGAACGCACGCAGAAAAGATTTCTTGCCGACATGCTGAAACGGGTGTTCGACGATTCGCCTTCGCGGCTGGTATTGCAGGCCTTGGGTGACCACAAGGCCAGTCGCGAGGAGTTGCAGGAAATCCGCGCATTGCTGAACCGCCTCGACAAGGAAGCCGGGCAATGAATCTTTTCGCCGCGCTTTCGACTGGAGTGTCGGTACTGGGCTGGTGCCTCCTGCATTTCATCTGGCAGGCCGCTGTCATCAGTGTCGCTTATGCCTTGGTGCGCCCGGTGCTGCCCCGCGGCAATCCGCGGTACATGGCGGCCATGCTGGCACTGATTGCGATGGCGGCGTGTCCCATTGCAACGGGGTTGCACGAGCTTTCCCTTGCCGCGGCTCCGGTGGAGCTTGCGGATATGGCGGTGACGGCTGCTCCTCCCGCCGGCGCTGCTTCACAATCCGCGGCAACAACCCCATCCTGGCAGTTGCTGCTCGGCGCATTACTGCCTTGGCTGGTGTTGGCGTGGGCAATGGGGGCCGGCGTGCTCGGCGTGCGCGTGTACCGGCAATGGCGCGGGTTGCGCATGATGCTGGCCGCGGCGGAACAACTGCCCGAATGGCAATCGCGCGCGCGGCAATTCGCGAACCGCCTCCGCTTGCGGCGGATGGTGCCGGTGCTGGCGAGCGTGCGGGTGGCGACCCCGACCCTGGTCGGCTGGGTGAAGCCTGCGGTGGTGTTGCCGTTGGCCGTGCTGGCGCGCATGCCTCCGGCGCAGATTGACCTGGTTCTGGCACATGAGCTGGCGCATCTCAAGCGCCTCGATCACCTCGCAAACCTGTTCCAGGTGGTACTGGAGACGCTGTTCTTCTATCACCCCGCCGTGCACTGGATTTCGCGCGAGGCACGCAACGAGCGCGAACTGTGCTGCGACGTGGTGGCGCTCCGGGTTACCGGCGGAGAACGGCGTGATTTCGTCGCCGCACTGGCTGGGCTGGAAGAATTCCGCGCCGGTCATGCTGGTCTTGCCTTGGCCGCCAGTGGCGGGGTCCTGGTTGAGCGTGCGTGGTTCATTGCAGGTGGCGTGTCCCGGCGCAAGCCGACCCATCTGCGTGGCAACATCGCGGTGGCAGCAGCGGTTGCCCTGCTGCTGGGGTTGGGCTGGTCCGGGTGGCGTGAGTTCGCGTGGCAGCAGCATACCGAGGCGCTGGCCGCAGCCAACAACACATCGGTGCTGCGATGGGTGCGGCAGGACGCCGTGCATCCGCTCACGCTGTTGCCGTTGCCCACGGTGCTTTCCGGCTTGCATTTGCTGCCTCTGGAGCCGGCTGCGATTTCTACTGCCGCTACCGTTGAAGCTGTTGCGACACCGAAGGTTCGTGTCGTCACGCCGGTGGCACCGCCAGCGTTGCGGTTTGCGGACATCCGGTCGCGCGTGGCGCCTATTGCCGCGCCGGTAGCCGAATCCTCGCCTGCGCCGGTCACGGCACCGCGTGCGCTGCTTACCGTGCGACCGGTGTACCCCGGCCAGGCCTTGCTTGCGGGCGTACAAGGGCAGGTGGTCGTCGAGTTCACGCTGGGCATCTCGGGCGTGCCACAGGATCTTGTGGTCGTGGATTCAAGCGCAAACCAGCTCGATGCTTCCGCACTGCAGGCGTTGGGGGAATGGCGGTTTACCCCGCCTGCAGTAACCGGGCGGCGTTACCGCCAGGCTTTCACCTTCCGGCTTGGGGGTGACGCCAGCAACGACGCCGCGGCTGCCCAACCGTGCATGGTGACGACCGGTACGCACATCTGCCGGCGTGTGTCGGGCTCTGAATCGGGCGCGCGGGTACTGCGGCCGAATGGCTGAACGCGCGACCGTCAGCCGAAGCGCGATTGGAGATTTCTCGCTAAGCTTGAGCGATGGCGCACGAATGCGCGTTAGTCGGGATATGCCATGCGCGTGCTGGTGATCGAGGACAACAACGACATCGCCACCAATATCGGTGATTACCTTGAGGATCGCGGCCACGTGGTCGATTTCGCCGGCGATGGCGTCACGGGCTTGCACCTGGCCGTTGTCAACGACTTCGACGTGATCGTGCTGGACCTGACCCTGCCGGGCATGGACGGCATCATGGTGTGCAAGAAATTGCGCGGCGAGGCGCACAAGCATACGCCGGTGTTGATGCTGACAGCGCGCGACGCGCTGGAACAGAAACTCACCGGTTTCGAGTCCGGCGCCGACGACTACATGACCAAGCCGTTCGCATTGCAGGAACTCGCTGCGCGGCTGGAAGTGCTGGCGCGTCGCGGCAAGGGACCCAAGAGCCGGGTGCTGAAGATCGCCGACCTCACCTACAACCTCGACACACTCGTGGTGACGCGTGCCGGCGAATCGATCCAGTTGAACCCGATCGGCCTGAAACTCTTGCAGGCATTGATGGAAGCCAGTCCTTCGGTGGTTACGCGCCAGGATCTGGAACAGAAAGTATGGGGTGAAGAACTGCCCGATTCGGATTCGCTGCGCGTGCACATCCACGGCCTGCGCGCCGCCATCGACAAGCCCTTCGAAAAGCCGTTGATCCATACCCGCCACGGCATCGGCTACCGCATGGTCGATCCGGATGCAGTCCCGGCGTAAGCTCCGCTTCCGGCTGATCGTCACCTTCACGCTGTTCGGCTTCGGTCTGAGCGCGCTGTTCGCTGCCGCCTCGCTGTACGTGCGCGCCAAGGTCGAGAACCAGCTGATCGACAAGAGCATCGAGGCCGACCTTCTGCAGGCGGTGGAAAACAAGCACCTGCATCCGGAGCAGCCGCCGCATTCCGACCTGATCGTCGTCTGGTTCTGGAACGACCGCACCGTTTACCAGGCGCCGCTGGCCTGGCAGGGCCTGCAGCCCGGTGTGTACGACATGCGCGGCGGCACCGGCAACATGCCGGAGCGTTACAAGCTGGCGGTGGTGCGCAAATACGGGTTGGATGCCTTTCTCACCTACGACATCAGCCGCGAGAGCCTCGGCAAGCGCCAGCTGGTCACCAGCCTGATCACGGCCGTGCTGCTATTCACCCTGCTGTCGCTTGCGGTGGGTTATTGGCTGTCGCGGCGCGTCATGCGCCCGGTCACGGATCTCGCGCAACGCCTGCGGGCGTTCCGCAGCGGTCGCAGACTGGAACCGCTCGCGCCGCATTTCGCCGAGGACGAGGTGGGTGAGCTGGCCGCGGCGCTGGATGATTACGCCCAGCGCCAGAGCGCACTGATCCAGCGCGATCGTGAATTCAATGCCGACGTCAGCCATGAATTGCGCACGCCTTTGGCGGTGATCGCCAGCACCACCGAACTGCTGATGGCGACGCCCGACCTTCCTGAAAAACTGCACACCCGCTTGCAAAGAATCTCACGCGCCGTGCGGCAGTCCACGGAGCTGACCCAAGCCTTGCTGTTGCTGTCGCGTGCCGAGCGCTCGGGCCCGGTCGATGGCGAGACCACCGACGTTGCCAAGGTGGTGGAAGAAGTCGTCGACACCCACCGTCCGGACCTCGGCCGCAAACCGATCGAGTTGCGCGCCGAAATAGAATCGCCGGTGACGGTGGAAGCGCCGTCCTCGGTGGTGGCGGTGGCGCTGGGCAACCTGGTCGGCAACGCCTGCAAGTACACCCAGGAAGGCGAGATCGTGGTGCGGGTGCAGGCCGGGCGCGTGCGGATCGAGGACACCGGCCAGGGCATCAAGGCCGAAGAGGCCGAGCACTTGTTCGAGCGCGGGGTACGTGGAGAGGGCGAAACCGTCAAGGGCGCGGGATTGGGATTGGCGATCGTGCGCCGCTTGTGCGAGTTGTACGGTTGGCGTGTGTCACTGGCGCCGCGTGCCGGTCGAGGCACCGTCGCGACGCTGGACTTCGGCGGCGGCGAAACGCAGGACTAGGGCCCGTTGGCGCTATGCCAAATGACCGACGGCGCGACCGCTTGGCATGGCACCAACGGATCCTGATCCGTGTGGCACCGGAACTGCCGGCTCCGTTGCATTCCCGGAAACGGCACTGGCGTATACTCGATTCAGGTTCGGGCTGCGGACCTTGCTGGAACGAAATTCGCAGGTTTGGGGTACAGTGGAGCCGTCTGCGGGCCGACTCGGCCGGACGGCGTGCGCATTCTCGGAGGGGGTTCATGGATATCGCCGAACTGTTGGCCTTTTCGGTCAAGAACAAGGCTTCGGATTTGCACTTGTCGGCGGGACTGCCGCCGATGATCCGGGTCGACGGCGACATCCGCCGCATCAACCTGCCCGCGCTGGAGCACAAGCAGGTGCATGCGCTGGTGTACGACATCATGTCGGACAAGCAGCGCCGTGATTACGAAGAATTCCTGGAGGTCGACTTCTCGTTCGAAATACCGGGACTCGCGCGCTTCCGTGTGAACGCGTTCAACCAGAACCGCGGCGCGGGCGCGGTGTTCCGCACCATTCCCGCGGAAGTGTGGACACTGGAAGACCTCGCCACGCCGAAGATTTTCAAGGACCTGATCGAGCAGCCACAGGGTCTGATCCTGGTCACCGGCCCAACCGGTTCCGGCAAGTCGACCACGCTTGCGGCGATGGTCGACTACGTCAACAAGAACCACTTCGGCCACATTCTGTCGATCGAGGACCCGATCGAGTTCGTGCATACCGCGCAGAAGTGCGTGATCAACCAGCGCGAAGTGCACCGCGACACCCACGGCTTCAACGAGGCGCTGCGTTCGGCCTTGCGCGAAGACCCGGACTACATCCTGGTCGGCGAAATGCGCGACATCGAAACCATCCGCCTGGCGCTGACCGCGGCGGAAACCGGACACCTGGTGTTCGCCACCCTGCACACGAACTCGGCGGCCAAGACCATCGACCGCATCATCGACGTGTTTCCCGCCGGCGAAAAACCGATGGTGCGTTCGATGTTGTCGGAATCGTTGCGCGCCGTGATCACGCAGACCTTGTTGAAGAAGGTCGGCGGCGGCCGCGTGCCGGCCTGGGAAATCATGGTCGGCATTCCCGCGATCCGGAACCTGATCCGCGAAGACAAGGTCGCGCAGATGTATTCGTCCATCCAGACCGGCCAGCAGTTCGGGATGCAGACCATGGACCAGTGCCTGCAGGACCTGGTGCGGCGCGGCCTGATCACGCGCCAGGATGCGTTGGCGCGCGCCAAGGTGAAAGAAACATTCAAATGAGCGCAGGATGCGCTCATCCCGTGCAGGCCATGGATGGCCGATGACACGGGATCCAGAAAGACAAGCATGTCGGTGCCCGCTGCCGCTCGGGAATGTGCAACGGGCGGGGTCCACTGAGAAGCCGCTGGATTTCGGCCTTCGCCGGAATGACGAGCGAAACAACAAGCCGCGAGGCGAGCCATGAGCGCAGTCGATTTCACATCCTTCCTCAAACTGATGGTGCACAAGAAGGCATCGGACCTTTTCATCACGGCCGGCGTTGCGCCGTCGATCAAGGTCCACGGCCGCATCGTGCCCATCACGCAGACACCGCTGAGCCCGCAGGAAGCGCGCGACATGGTGCTCAACGTGATGAATCCGATCCAGCGCGAGGAATTCGAGAAAACCCACGAGTGCCAGTTCGCCATCGGCGTCGCGGGTGTCGGCCGCTTCCGCGTGTCGTGCTTCTACCAGCGCAATTGTGTCGGCATGGTGCTGCGCCGGATCGAATCGAAGATCCCGACCATCGAGGAACTGAACCTGCTGCCGATCGTCAAGCAGTTGGCGATGACCAAGCGCGGCATCGTGATCTTCGTCGGCGCCACCGGCGCTGGCAAGTCCACGTCACTCGCTTCGATCGTCGGCTACCGCAACCAGAACTCGACGGGCCACATCATCACGGTCGAAGACCCGATCGAATACGTGCACAAGCACGAGGGCTGCATCATCACCCAGCGCGAACTCGGCATCGACACCGACAGTTGGGAAAACGCGCTCAAGAACACGCTGCGCCAGGCGCCCGACGTGATCCTGATCGGCGAGGTGCGTACCCGCGAAACGATGGAATACGCGATCCACTTTTCCGAAACGGGCCACCTGGTGCTGTGCACGCTGCACGCCAACAATGCCAACCAGGCGCTGGAGCGCATCATCCATTTCTTCCCGGAAGACGTGCGCGACCAGTTGTACATGGACCTCTCATTGAACCTGAAGGGCATCGTCGCGCAGCAGTTGATCCCGACGCCCGACGGCAAGGGCCGGCGCGTGTGCATGGAAGTGCTGCTGGGCACGCCGCTGGTGCAGGACTACATCCGCAAGGGCGAGATCCACAAGATCAAGGACGTGATGAAGCAGTCCACCAACCTCGGCATGTGCACGTTCGACCAGAACCTCGTCGAGCTGTACCACGCCGGCCATATCAGTTACGAGGACGCGCTGCGTTACGCCGACTCGGCCAACGAGGTGCGTCTTGCGATCAAGCTGGCGCAAGGTGGCGACGCGCATTCGCTCTCACAAGGCCTGGCCGACGTCGAACTGGTGGAGACGCGCGAAACCGGACATCGGCTTTGATTTTGCGGTCATCCCTGATCGCTGCTTTCCGAAGGGCTATAGCCGCGGTGGTGGTCATCGTCCCGTGGGCCTTCACCACGGCCTTAAGGGCCGCCATCCATGGCAAAGAACTCCGTGGCCCGACTTTCCACACCAGCTGCTTCAGTGGATACGCTGATCCCGGTACCTGAACCGCTCAGCGATGTTGCACGACGCTGTCGATGTGCAGGCCCCTGGCGTCGACCTTCACATCCACATCCGCCGACTGGATCATCTTGCCCATCAGGTTGAACGCCGCGACTTCCTGCTGAACTTGTGTCTGGGCGGTGGCAGGCATCGCCACTGCGAAGCGTGAAATCCAGCTGCCGAGCAATGGATACATCTTGCCGTCGAAGTGCATCCGCAGCAGCGTGTCGCCATTGCCCGCGGGTGCGCTCAGCGCATTCCCGAGCCGGGCGTCCTCGCCGTTGCCGATGCCGGCCGCGAGTGCGCCCGAGTTGGCGGCAATCCAGCCCTGGTTGCCCCCGCCCAGCATGGCCTGAAGCCTTGGTGGCAGATCGAACGCCACGGGCCTGCCGTCAATCGGAATACTCTTCAACGCGAACTGCGGCATGGTCTGCTGGATTTTCTGCGCAAGCCCGGCGGGATTCGAGCTGGCGACCAGCATGCGCCCGGCGATCTGCGGGCCGATGTCCCACTTGTCCAGCACGAGCCGGAAACCGAGCAGGGAAACGGCCTCCGGCGGCATCGGCGCTTGCGGGTTGGCGGCCGTGTCCGCGAACTTGTTGAGCGACTGCAGCGCCGGACACTGGTAGGTCTTCGCCGCTGCCGCTTCCGCACGCCCCTTGAGGAAGGTCTGCCATTTCTGCAAAGGCAGCGCGAGCACCATGTCGAACATCGACTGGTCGGATTTTTCATCCATGCCCGGAACCGGCTGCTTCAGCGCGGTCAGCGCACCCAACAGGCCGGGCGACAACTGCACGTCGATGCCGCCGCGGATTGCCTTCGCGGTATAGGTGGTGAATCCGGCGCTGGCAAGCGGGGCCTGGCTTGCCAGTGATGCGAATTCGTTCGCGCATGCCGGGTTGGCCGCGTCATCACCGCCGAAGTCCTTGGCGAATTCGCGGGTGACCGCGTCCTTGCCGTCAAACACGTTCGCGAACAACTTCGGCAGATCGACGTAGCCCGACCCGTACTCGCCGTAGCCGTGGTCGTTGTCGATGCGCGCCAGTCGATCCGCCGCGTTGCTGGAAGGTTTAATCAGACCCAACAGCTTTTTCAGAAGGCCTTCGCTGGCATTCGCGGGCGCCAGCGTGGCCACCACCTGCTTGTCTTCGACGGCGACAAGCAAATGCAGCTTGGCGCCGTTGCCGCCGATCGTCCAATAACTCTGCTTGCCGAGCGTGGCGACCGGCGTTGTGGTGCCCGCGCGCTTTTCCACGCGCGCCCAGAACGCCTTGAACGCATCGGGCGAGGCCAGTTCCAGTCGCATCACCGGTACGTCGCCGATGCCGTAGAACGCGTACAAGGCGGATCGTGAGAACCCGGTGCTTTGCGCCAGGTCCTTGGCGGAATGCACATTGGCCAATTCATCCTTGAGCGCGTTCAGTACCGTTGCAACCTCGGGATCGCTCTGGCCAAAGGCGTCGGCGAACTGGCCGAACTGCTGGATCCGCATCGACATCAGCTCGTCGTTGGCTTGGCCCCAGGCGTCCGCGATGTCCTCGGGTACGCCCTTGGTATTGGCAAACAGGTACGGCGTGTCGGCGGGCGCGAACGTGATGGGCGCGTTTGATGCGACGTGCTTGCCACAACCGGCGAGCATGAGCGCGGAAAGGCAGGCAGCCGCAAGTGCGGTCCGGTGCAGGACTGGACGCATGTGTTACTCCTCTTTCCCCGGGTGGAAATCTCGATTATGCGGGCGGCGCGAGCAGCTCCGCCAGCACAGCCATGCGCACCGCGACGCCGTTGGCGACCTGGTCGAGGATCCGCGATTGGCGGCCGTCGGCGACTTCCGGTGCGATCTCGATGCCGCGGTTGATCGGGCCGGGGTGCAGCACCTGGCACTCCGGTTTTGCCAACGCCAGACGGCGCGTGTCCAGACCGTAGTGCGTGTGGTAATCGGCGGCCTCGGGAAACTGCGCGGCAGCCATGCGTTCCTTCTGGATGCGCAGCATGATCACGACATCGGCGCCTTGGACGGCATCATCGAAGTCTTCGGTCGTCGCGCAGCCGGGAAATTCGGCTGGCGATTCCGGAAGCATTGCGCCCGGCGCGCATAGACGGATGTCGCGCACTCCCAGCGTGTGCAGCGCGCGCACATCGGAGCGCGCGACCCGCGAATGCCGGATGTCGCCACAAATGACGACGTGCAGGTTTTCAAGGTCGCGGCGGCGCTGGCGGATGGTCAGCGCGTCCAGAAGACCCTGCGTGGGGTGCGCGTGGGTGCCGTCACCCGCATTGATCACCGACACGCGGGTATTGGCGTGTTGCGCGAGATACGCGGGCATGCCGTTTTCGCCGTGGCGTACCACCAGCGCGTCGAGTCCCATCGCTTCCAGCGTGTGCAAGGTGTCGAGCAAGCTTTCGCCCTTGCTGGTGGAAGAATGCGACAGGTCGAAATTGAGCGTGTCGGCGCCGAGACGCTTCGACGCCAGCACGAACGAGGTGCGCGTGCGCGTGGAGGGTTCGAAGAACAGTGTCAGCACGGTGCGGCCGGCCAGCAGCTCGCGCGGCGCACCCCCGGAGCGGAAGCGCTCGGCGCGATCCAGCAGGCGGGTGAGTGCAGCGCGGTCCAGTTCTTCGAGGGTCAGCAAATGGCGCATGGATTAGTGCGTTTGGGTCAGCCAGCCCTCTAGGATAACGGCCGCGGCCAGCGAATCGATGTTCGCGGCATCGCGGCGACGCGCGGAGCCGGCCGCACGTTGCGCGGCGAACCGGCGCGCAGCTTCCTGGGAAGTATGGCGTTCGTCAACCAGGTGCACGGGCAACTTGCTGTGTTCGGCCAATGCGCCGGCAAACGCCCGCGCACCCCGCGTGATCGCCTGTTCACCGCCGTCCAGCGTCAACGGCAGACCCACGATCAGTGCATCGGGTTTCCATTCCGCCAGCAACGCGTCTATGCGCGACCAGTCGGGTTGGCCCGCGCGTGCGGTGAGTGCCGCCAGCGGGCGCGCAGAGTGGCTGATGCTGTTGCCGCTGGCGACGCCGATGCGGCGGGCACCGTAATCGAATCCGAGCACACAGCCGGTCACGGCATGGAGCCCTGGTCGGAGCAGCTGTTGTGAAAAGTCAGGCCACGGAAGGTCGTTCTGGCGATCATGGGTTCGAAAGGCTGCCGTCGGATCGTACGTTTGACGGAGCAGCGATCAGGGATGATCGCACAAATGAATCCTCACGCTCGGCCCGAATACGAGGTCAGATTCGCCGGATTGATTCCGACCAGCGCGATTGCGGCATTCCAGCGGTCGTCCAGCGGTGTCTCGAAAAGAATGCGGTCGTCGGCGCGCACCGTGAGCCACGCGTTGTCGCGCAATTCCTGCTCCAGCTGGCCCGCGCCCCAGCCCGCATATCCGAGGGTAACGAGTACCCGTGGCGGGCCTTCACCGTCGGCCATTGCGGCGAGGATGTCGCGCGAGGTAGTCACGGCAAGCACGTCGTTGACGCGGTAGCTCGAATCCCATTCGCGCTTGCCGGGAGCGTGCAGCACGAAGCCGCGTTCGGGCTGCACGGGGCCGCCCATCAGCACCGGGGTGGTGGCGACCTCGATGCGTTCGCACGGCATGTGCATCTGTTGCAGCACGTCGCCCAGTTTGTAGTCGGAGAGGCGGTTGACCACCAGCCCCATCGCGCCATCCTCGTCGTGCTGGCAGATGAAGGTGATGCCGCGCGCGAAGTTGGGGTCGCCCATGGCCGGCATAGCAATCAGGAAATGGCCGGCCAGCGAGGGCGCCGCGGATTTGTCCGCGGACGATTCATTGGCCCCGGTGGCCTTGCGCGGCGAGTGCCTGGTCATGGCCCTGATTGTAAGCCGCGCGACGCGGATTATTGTGAATCGGTGCCGCGCGTTTGCAGCCGGTTGCCGGGCAGGAACTGCCACGTGCGCGTGATCACAAGCTCGGTGATGCGGTGTCCCTGCGCGTCTTTCTCGCGCGGAATCGGTGGGAACGGTGCCGCCAGGTGCACGATACGCGCCGCCGCATCGTCCAGTACCCGATAGCCGGAACTGGTGTTGACGCTGACGTCGCGCACCTGTCCGTCTGCAGCGATCGTCACGCTGAGGACGACATTGCCGTGCAGATGCCGACGCCGCGCGGCGTCGGGGTAATTGAGGTTGCCGATGCGCTCGATCCGATGCACCCATGCGACCTGATAGGCGGCGTCGGCGATGCTTCGGGTGTTGGCCGAAACATATTTGCGGCGCGGGCGGCGAGCGTAGGCTTCCTGCTCATCGCGGACTTCCTGCGCCAGCCGCGCCATCTCGAGTCGCTGTTGCACCGGAACGGGAGCAACCTGTTCCTGCGGTTGCGGTTCGGCGCGGGTATCGCGTTGCTGCGCAACGGTCGCGTCGGCGTGACCGGTGGTGGTGATGATGTGCGGGCCGCTGGCGGTCCGCTGCGCAGGTGCCGCCGGCAGCATTTCCATCGGCGCGACACCAGACTGGGTGACCGGCAGCGGGCCCGAGAAGGGCGCGCCCGGACGATGAGCCTTGTCGCTGTTGCCGCCGCCGGCATTGTTGGCCTGCGCCAGGAAATCCGCTTTCTCCGGCGCCTCGGCGTTGGACGTGTTGATCAGCGTCACGTCCAGTGTCGGCAGGCTGGGTGCGGGTTTCGCGAAATGGAATCCGATGCCGAGGATCAGGATGGCGTGCAGCATCAACGAGAACAGCAATGCGACGCCCATGCGGTCGCCCGGGCCAACCTGCGTAGCTGGTGCGGCAACGGCATTCATGGCGCCGTTTGACGAGTCCCGAGTTCCGAGAAACTCGCCGCATCCTGCGGCTCGCCCTTCGGACCATCGGCTTCGCCGATGTTCGCTCCGGCTCCTGCCTCCGCAGTCCTGGTCGCGGCATTTTCGATCGCGTCGAACACCGTTCCCCCGATGTTGAGGCCGAATTGCGCGTCCAGTTCGCGCGCGCAGGTCGGTGAGGTGACGTTGACCTCGGTGAGGTAGTCGCCGATCACGTCCAGGCCAGCCAGCACGATGCCGCGCCGCGCCAGTTCCGGTCCGACTTCGGCCGCGATCCAGCGGTCGCGATCGGACAGCGGCTGGCCGACACCGCGGCCACCGGCCGCAAGATTCCCGCGAAAGTCGGTGCCCTGCGGGATGCGTGCCAAGGCATAGGGAATGGGGTCGCCATTCACGACCAATATCCGTTTGTCCCCCTTCGCGATGTCGGGGATGAACTTCTGCGCCATCACGAAGCGGCGGTCATCGCCGGCCAGCGTCTCCAGGATGGAGTTGAGGTTGGGATCGTCGCCGCGCGAACGGAAGATGCCGCGTCCGCCCATGCCATCCAGTGGCTTCAGCACGACTTCGCCATGTTCGCGCGCGAAGCGGCGCAATTCGCCGCGGTCACGCGCCACCAGCGTCGGCGCGCAGCATTGCGGGAACCATTGCGCCGCCAGTTTCTCGTTGAAATCACGTAGCGCCTGCGGGTTGTTGATCACCCGCACGCCCGCACGTGCGGCCAGGTCCAGCACCAGCGTGTCGTAGAGGAATTGCGCATCGAACGGTGGATCCTTGCGCGCCAGCACGAGGTCGATGCCGTCCGCCAGCGGCTGCCATCGCGCTTCGCCCAGGGTGAACCAGTCGGTCGTGTTGTCACGCACTTCGACCGGCGCCAGCCGCGCCCAGGCGACGCCGCCGCGCACGGCCATGTCGCCCTGCAGCATGTAGCGAAGCGCATGGCCGCGCCGTTGTGCTTCCAGCATGAGGGCGAGGGTGGTGTCCTTTTCGGGATGGATGGACCCGATGGGATCCATCAGCACCGCAATGGTGAGAGTCATCGATTTGCCACCGATCAGCAACGCAGGGCGGGATGCCCCCTTGGATCAAGGGAGCAGACCAATCGTTGCGGAGCAACGGTTGGTCGGGGGTTATGGAGGAACGACCCGTGAGGTGAAACACAAATCGTCGCGCTTGAGCAGGTGTCTCTTGGTGTATCTTGGCACACGCGGCCGGTTTGGGGTCCCAGGGAAGATCCGGTATCCGTCTTGCAGGGGGGACGGGTTGGAAGGGGTAATTTATTGATGGCCGTCACAATCACCTGCGGTGTGGCATCCATGTTGCATGGATTCCCACCGCCTCCTCAAGAGGTGGAATCCTGACCGTGAATGACAACGCCAACCACGACGGCCTGACCGGATTGAAGGTCATGGTCATCGACGACTCGAAGACCATCCGCCGGACCGCCGAAACCCTTCTGAAAAAAGAAGGCGCGGAAGTGCTGACCGCCGTCGACGGCTTCGAGGCGCTGGCCAAGATTTCGGATCTGCGGCCGGACATCATCTTCGTGGACATCATGATGCCGCGGCTGGATGGGTACCAGACCTGCGCGCTGATCAAGAACAACCACGTGTTCCGTTCGACGCCGGTGATCATGCTGTCGTCGAAGGATGGCCTGTTCGACAAGGCGCGCGGACGCATCGTGGGTTCCGAGCAATACCTCACCAAACCTTTCACCCGCGACGAATTGCTGGACGCGATCCGGCAACACGTCGCGACCGTCAAGTAACGCGCAAGCGATTCGCTGCATCAAACACGGGGAAACAATGGCAAACATCCTGATCATCGACGACTCGCCCACCGACGTGAAGATTTTTTCCGGCGCGCTGGAGCGGGCGGGTCACAAGGTCACTTCGGTGGCGACCGCCGAGGCCGGCATCGATGCCGCGCACAAGACCAAGCCCGACCTGGTGCTGATGGATGTGATCATGCCCGGCATGAATGGCTTCCAGGCCACCCGCAGTCTCACCAAGGATCCGGAAACCAGCGCGATCCCCGTGTTGATCGTGACCACCAAGAGCATGGAAACCGATCGCATGTGGGGCATGCGTCAGGGCGCCAAGGACGTGCTGGTGAAGCCCGTCAGCGAGAAGGACCTGGTGGCCCACGTCAACAAGCATCTTCCTGCGGGCGTCTGAGGCGGCCATGAGCAAAAAGTACTCCCGTCACGGCCCGGAACCGCGCAAACACGAACCCGCGCGCCCCGAAGCAGCGGTGGCGGGAGGCGTGGCGGCCGAAGTGCTGCCGCAGGGCGCGTACGCACTGTTGGCGGGCTACGAGCGCCGCAGCCTTGCGCACGATCCCGGCGTGCCCGAACAAATCGAAGCACCGGGTTTGTGGCGCGCGATCGGTTTTCGCGTCGGCGAGCACCATTTCGTCAGCGGCATCGACGAGATCAGCGAAATCCTGATGTCGCCGCCGCCGGTGACCAGCATTCCCTCGACCCGCTCGTGGATGCTGGGCGTCGCCAACGTGCGCGGCAACCTGGTCGCGCTGGTCGACCTGAAGCAATTCCTGTTCGAACAACGTACCCATGTCACCGGCCGCGCGCGCGTTCTGGTGGTCAAGCAGGCGGGTGGCAACGTCGGCTTGCTGGTGGATGAATTGATCGGCCAGCGCAACCTGACCGATGCCGACCGCGCGGGCGCGGAAGGCGAAGCCGACCCGGGCCTTGCGCGCTTCGTGACCGAGAACGTCAATGTGGGCGCGGTGCGGCTGGGCCGTTTCAGCATGGTGGAGTTGACGCGTACGCCGGAGTTCCAGCACGCGGCGCTTTAGTTGTGCGATCGTCCGTGATCGCGGCTTCGTTGGGCGCTTTGGGGTATTGGAGGGGTTGCAGGCAATGAACATCAGAACGGCCATCCGTGGCCTGACTTTCAACAACAGCCGCTCCGGATCAGATCTCCGGCAGAGCGCAACGAATATGCAAGCGACAGACATGGCAACGAGGTGGCAATCATGAGCGCGAATTCCGGTGCGGTCCGCAAGGGTGCGTCCCTGCAGACCTGGCTTATCGTCATCCTGCTGGCGGCCATCGTGCTGGCCGGCGCGGACTTCTTCCTGCTGAACCGGCACGACAGCCAGGACCGTTCGGCGGCGCAGCTCACCACGCAGATCCAGGTGAACTCGCAGCAGGTCGCGAACTTCGCTCTGCAGTCGGCCAACGGCAACATCGACGCCTTCAAGGAACTCACCAGCACCCGC
Organism: Lysobacteraceae bacterium; assembly: GCA_018971925.1. Lineage (GTDB taxonomy): Bacteria > Pseudomonadota > Gammaproteobacteria > Xanthomonadales > Rhodanobacteraceae > 66-474. The sequence continues at coordinate 16,733 of JAGWZT010000010.1, forward strand.
GCCGCAATCGCGGCGGCGGTGCAGCACTTGAACGCCGGTGATTCCACGACGGGCCTGCCCGCCTATGGCGATGCAATCGGCGTACGCGGCCCGATGGGTGCGCTGACCAAGTCGTGGGACCAGTTGAGCAAGGACCTCGGCAGCATCGAGGCCAACAAGGATGCGGTGCTGGATTCGGCCTCGCAGGCTGCCGCGTTCAACCAGCAGATGCCCGACCTGAACTCGAAGATCAATCAGGTCATCAGCATCCTGCAGTCGAAGGGTTCCTCTTCGCAGATTTACACCGCCTCGCAGCTGCTGGTATCGGGCGACCGCCTGATCCGCCGCGTGGGCGACGTGTTGCAGGGGGGCGCGGACTCCGCCTCCGCCGCCAACGGTCTGGCGCTGGACTCCACCAACTACGGTGCGACGCTGAAACAGTTGTCCGACGACTCTTCGGGCGAAGCCGCCAGGATCCTCGCGGGCGTGCAGAAATCGTGGACCGGGCTGGAAGCGCCGGTGCAGAAGGTGATCGCCGCCGCGCCGACGCTGGCGACGGTCAAGACCGCGGCCACCCAGGCTTCGGTGGATTCGCAGGACGTGTTGCTGAAGGCCAACAGCGTTTCCAATGCGCTCGGCAAACTGCCGCAAACGCGCCCGTTCCCGAACGTGTGGTGGGGCCTGCTTGGCGCGGTGGTGGCGGTGGTGCTGGCGGTGGTGCTGGCTTTCACCTTCGTCGGTGCCGAACGCAAGCGCGCGTCCGAAAGCCGCAAGCTCAACGAACGCAACCAGCAGGCCATCATGCGCTTGCTGGATGAAATGGGCACGCTCGCCGAAGGCGATTTGACGGTGAAAGCGACCGTGACCGAGGACATCACCGGCGCGATCGCGGACTC
>JAGWZT010000011.1 GCA_018971925.1 Lysobacteraceae bacterium
AACTGGTGGTACCGGTGAAGGTATAGCCATTCCCGCCAGCCCCCCCGTTTTGCCTTATGGCGCCATTGGCGCCAACCGTCCCTGTTCCGCTGACGGAAACAAAACCCGCCGGGCAGGTTGCTGCTGCCCACGCGGGCACAAAAACAGCCATCGCCAACGCAGCCAGGCAGGCCAGCGCCAGCGGGTGCCGGCGCAGGGGCGCCGCGCTTTCGCCGGCGCCGCCGCCGTGCGAGTGCGCGAACTCGGAGGCGACCTGTAACACGCGCAGCGCGCGGTTCCAGACGAGACGGTAGATGCGGTTCATGGCGGACTCCCCCTGGAGTGCGGCGAGATGACGGGTCGTGGATGGGCGGACGCGATGGCGACTTGGGCTAGACGATGCGCAGCCCCGCGGGCAGGCGCTGCGGGTCGTTCCAGAAGGCGTCGGCGGCGAAGCGCTGGAAGAGATCGGGCGGCAGCAGGGTCTTGCGTGGCTCGGCCTTCACCCGGCCGCGCACGGTGTGCAGGCCCGGCGTGCCGGCGCGCTTGTCGAACTCGGTCACGTCGTAATCCACGTGATCGAAGTCGTGCTTGAATTCTGGCTCGCCGATGAAGGCGTAGATTGCCTTCAGCGCCTTGGCTGGATCGCTGGTGAGTGTTTCGTATTGCACCAGCAGCACGCGGTCGGCCTGGGCGCCGTAGCAGGCCTGCTTCAGGGCGTCGTAGGCGAAGCCGACCATGCCATCGGCGCCGGCCACGCCGTTGGCGCGGGTGTAGACGGTGCCCCCCGGCGTGTAGTTGAAGATCGACGAGGGGCTGTAGAGGTTCTTCTGCACCAGCCGCTCGATGCTGTCGACGATCCACGGCAGCTCGCGCACGCAGGCGATGACCTTCGCTTCGGGGAACAGGTCGGCGATCGCCGGCATGCGCGCGCACCAGGCGCGGCTGGTGTCGAACACCACTTCGGCCGGTTCATCGGCATAGAACTCGTCGAACAGCGCACGCAGGATGCGCCGGCGCTTGGCGTCGTCGAGGAAGACGGCGAACTCGTTGCGCTCGCTCATCTCGCCCAGCAGCGCGCCGAACATGCCGGCGAGCGGGCCGCTCATGCCGGCGTGAAAGCGTGGATTCTGCTGCAGCAGCGCGGCCAGCAGCGTACTTCCGGAACGCGGCAAGCCGGAAATGAAGTGAACACGCTTCACTGCAATGCCCCCTGCCCGTATGCGCGCCGCCGGCGAAAACCGGACGGGTGACTGTTGATGACGTAACCGGGTGACGCGTCATGCAAAAGTCATGCCCGCGGACATACGATCCCAAAAATCAGGGCGGTCCGGTTTCGATCTGGCGGCACCCGAGGCTTTCAAGTCGGACGCCAATGCAAGGCGACGCCACAGTCCTTGGCTGCACCCAGCGCGCTCGATCCGCGGGGCGCGTTGGTAGAGGCTACAAGCCCCGTGCCGCATTCGGCGCCGGGGTGCATGTGATCGAGGTCGCAGCCATTGTCATCATTGCGAACCCGTCACGCCGAGCGGCACGCGCGTGGCACGCCCACTGCGGGTACCCGTTCGAGTGATGAAAGCATGCTCAAAGGGAGGACCTCCGAAATTGCGGAAGCAGACGTTGACGAGCATCGTTGTGTATGACCGGTTGAATCCGCCATCGAAGCCGGTCGCTACTTATCCTCGCCCGACGCAATCACCGTGCCGGTCCCGTACGGAACGAAGTCGACGCGATCATCAGCGATGCCTTGCAGCCTTCGCCTCCGATTCGCGTCGTCTCCTCACTAAGTAATACGAATGTCGCGGCTTATTGTTCCTCCTGATCGCGGTTGGTGGTGATCCAGCCCGCGTTCCAGTCGAGCGGCGCGGCCGCTTTTGCCACGACCAGCGGCGCTTGACGTTCGCGCCGCAGCGCGTCGTTCAAGTCCGCAAGCGACTGGCCCTTCAACTTCTGCCACTGGTCCAGCAGCAACTTGAGTTCCGCACTGGTCTTGTCCAGCGCCGCGAGATCCGCCGCGGTCGGTGCCTGGTCCGCGCCCTGCATGCTGGCCATCAACATCTGCAGCGAGCCACCGAGGCTGCCGAGGTTCGGCGGGCCGCGATGGAAGAAAAACGCGAACGGCGAAGTCGCCTTGGGACCTGACAGCCCTTCGAGTTGCTTCTCGTAGGCTGCAAGCTTTTCAGAGGGGTTGCGTGCCGAGACCTGTTTTTCCATGTCGCGCACCTGGCCCAGCGCCTCGCTCGCCGTGACGGCTTGCTGGTACGCCTGCATCGATGCGTCGAACTGTTTCTGCAAGTCCGCCGTCGAAGTCGTCACGCGCGGGTCCATCTTCACGACCAGTGGCTGCGTGTACGTTTTCCCGTTCGCGGTCAGTTTGACCGTGTAATTGCCCGGCATCACCCACGGCGAACTGTCCATCACCGGCGTGTCGTGCTTCACCGCCTGGTTGGCATCGAGGAACTGCAGCGCACCCGGCATCGGCGTGTAGTGCATGTCCCACATGAAGCGGTGCATGCCCGCCTGCGTGGACAGGTTCATCGGCGGACGCGGCCACCAGTCGGGCACGTCGAGCTTTTTCGGATCCAGCGGCTTTTGCGGATCGGCGCTCGAGTAGTGCCGCACCAGCTTGCCATCGGACGTATAGACGTCCAGCGTCACCGGTTCGGCGGTGTTGCGCGCAAGATAGTAGTCGATGATCGCGCCAGGCGGCGGATTCGGCAGCGACGGCATCCGCCACGGCGTCGGCGGGTTCATGCCCCAGCGTACGCGGATCGCCGTTTCGGGTTTGTAGAGCGTCACGCGTGCCTTCGCGATCTGCGCATCGATCTGCCGCAACGGCGTGATGTCGTCCAGCACCTGGAAGCCGCGGCCGTGCGTCGCCGCGACCAGATCGTCGCCGTGCACTTGCAGGTCGCGCACCGACACCGCCGGCATGTTGAGCCGCAACGACTGCCAGTGATCGCCGTTGTCGAACGACACCCATGTTTGCGTTTCGGTGCCCGCGAACAGCAGGCCCTTGCGTTCCGGATCCTCGCGGATCACGTTGGTCGCTGCGTCCGGCGTGATGCCGGTATCGATTTCCTGCCAGGTCTTGCCGCCGTCGCCGGTGCGGAACAGGTGCGGCCGCATGTCGTCCAGCCACATCGTGTTGATCGCGGCGTACGCGACCTTCGGATTGAAGTGGCTGGCCTCCAGCGAGAACACGCGCCACCAGGGTTGCAACTGCGGGGGCGTCACGTTGTCCCAATGCGCGCCGCCATCGCGCGTCACCCAGATCAGCCCGTCGTCCGTGCCCGCCCAGATCAGGTTCTTGTCCAGCGGCGAAGGCGCAAGCGCGTACACCACGCCGCGGTCGGTCGGCTTCGCGTCCGGTGTGTCTGCGTATTTGCCGACGCTCGCCGGCACCGCCCAGGTCTTGCGTGTCAAATCCGGGCTGATCGATTTCCAGTCCCGGCCGCCGTCGTCGCTCTGCCACACGGTGTTCGACGCAAAGTACAGCCGATGCGGATCGACCGGCGAAAACATGATCGGCATGGTGCGCACGGTGCGGTAATCGGGATGGCTCCCGGCGACCGGACCCACGTCGGCGATCTGTCCGGTGTCGCGGTCGTAGCGCGTCACGCCGCTGCGGGAACCGCCGTACACCAGGTTCGGGTGCAGCGGATCGATCGCGGCACCGCCGTATTCCTCGATGCCGACCGGATGCCAGTCGTGCGCGGTCAGCTCGCCATCGTTGCCGCGCGACAGCACGCACGCCGAACCCGAGTCCTGCTGGCCGCCGCAAACCCGGTACGGCCAGGTGTTGTCGATACCGACCTTGTACATCGCGGCGGTCGGCTGGTTGTACCAGGAACTCCAGGTCTTGCCGCCGTTCACCGTGACGATCGCGCCCTGGTCGCTGTTGACCGCGATGATGTCCGGATTGTTCGGATTGATCCAGGTTTGCTGGTAGTCGTCGCCACCCGGCGCGCCACGGAAGCCGAACCAGGTCTTGCCGCCGTCGGTGGACTTCCACAGCACCGGCGTGTCGCTGTAAACGACTTCGGGATTCTTCGGATCGATCGCCAGCAGCGGCAGGTCGCCGCCACCGATGCGCGAGGCTGGTCGCGGATCCTTGGTGATCTTGAACCAGCTCGCGCCTGCGTCGTTCGAGCGATAGAGGTCGACCTCGCCGTTAGGTGCGCCCTTCCCACTCGACACCGCCGCATACAGGATGTGAGGATTGCTCGGCGCGATCCGCAGCAATGCCTGCTGCACGTCTGGCAATCCTTTCGTCAGTTTGGCCCAGGTGTTGCCGCCATCGGTCGACTTGAAGATGCCGCCATCCGTCCCGCCGAACTGCCCGTTTTCCCACGGCGCCTGTTGCTGCTGCCACAGCGTCGCGTACAGGATGTCCGGATCGGCCGGATCCATTTCGACATCGTCGCCGCTGGTGTACTCGTTGACGTACAGGACCTTCTTCCAGGTCTTGCCGCCATCCAGCGACCGGAAAATACCGCGCTCGGCGTTGGGGCCGTACACGTGCCCCATCGCCGCCGCGAACACGCGGCTTGGATTTTTCGGATCCACCGCGATCGCCGCGATGTCCTGGGTTTCCTTCAGGCCGATGAAGCTCCACGTCTTGCCGGCGTCGGTGGACTTGTACATGCCCATGCCGGTCGCCTGATCCGGCCGGATGGTGCTTTCGCCGGTGCCGACATAGATCACGTCCGGATTGGAAACCGCCACCGCGATCGCGCCGATCGAGCTAGTCGGCGCCTTGTCGAAGATCGGCTGCCAACTGTTCCCGTAATCCGTGGATTTCCACACCCCGCCATCGTCGTTGCCGATGTAGAACACGTTCGGCTGGCTCGGCACGCCCGCGATGGCGCGCCCGCGACCGCCGCGCAACGGGCCGATCGGGCGCCACTGCATTTGCGAGAACATCTGCTCGCCGTAGGTCTGCGCGTGCGACGGCACCGGCGCCGCGCAAGCCAATCCCAGAACCAACAACCCGAGCCACACCGGCAATCGTTTCATCCCGCTCTCCTCCATCCGATGAATGCTTGCGCGGGCCGCGACACCGGCCAGCATGGTCCGGCATTTTCATCCCGCCGGCCACGGATTGCGAGTTCCGCGAGGCGCAATCCGGGTAAACGCATGGCCTATGGCGTTGCGCGGCGGCATCGGCGATAAAGAAGGATTGTCACCGGACCGGATCCACGATGTCGGTTTCCCGCGCCACCCGCACCAGTCTCGCCATTGCGCTTGTCCTCGCAACGGGCGTCGCCGCCGCGCAGTCCGCCGGGAATGGGACGAATGGACAAGACACGCCGTCCACGCAGACGCTGCCCACCATCAACGTCAAGGGCAAGCAGCCGTATGACTGGCGCAAGTACGTCGCGGCCAAGCTGAAGCACCAGATGCCGGAAGTGGCGGGCACCCGGATCACCGTGACCAAAAAGACCACGGTCACGCATCTCGACGCGCAACCCGCGATCGTCGACAACAACCTGCAGCAACTGCTGGCGCGTTCGCCCGGCGTGCTGGTCTCGCAGCAACCCACGCCCACCCAGTTCAACCTGGGTTACCGCGGCCTCGGCAATCCGCAGGAATCGGAATACGTGCTGGTGATACAGGACGGCATTCCGCTCGAATCCGACTGGATCGGTTTTCCGACGCTCTACGTGATGCCGCTCGCGCAAAGCCTGTCGGAAGTGCAATTGATCCGCGGCGGCTCCAGCCTGTTGTACGGGCCGGAACCCGCGCCCGTGATCAACCTGGTTTCCAAACGCCCGCCGCCGGGCACGCCGTTTTCCGCCAGCACCGAGCAGGTGATCGGCGATCATGGTCTCTATTCCACCTACAACGCCATCCAGGGCAGCGCCGACAAATGGACGTACCGCGCCGATGCCGCCTACGTGCGCAGCGACGGCACGCGCCGGAATGCGCAATCGCAGATGCGGCAGGCCGACCTGTACGTCGAATACCGGCCCGACGACAAACAGCATTCATGGCTGGACGTCCATCTGATCGACGCGGACTCCGGCGACGCCGGCCGGATGAGTTACCCGCAATGGCAGGCCGATCCCGGCGCGACGCCGACGCCATGGAATCGCGACTGGGTGGATCGCTACCAGATCGTGCTCGGCCACCAACGCGAATGGGGCGACGGCTGGCAATTCACCGGCAAGTTGTGGGCGGTGTACCAGGACCAGGCCAGCCGCGCCGCCAACGGTGCGTTGCCGCCGGCGCCGCCGCCGTCTTCCACCACGTTGCAGGACGAGCAATATCGCACCGAGGGCGTGGACCTGCGGGTGCGCAAGAGCTGGGGCCACGGCAACGCGTTCACCGCCGGCACCGTATTGTTCCACGGCAATGATCCGTGGCGGCAGTGGACCGATACGGATCCGTACGTCGATCGTTACGACCGCGACGGCGTGCCGCGCCTGCGCCAGAAGCGCCAGTCGGATTACTACTCGGTGTTCGCCGAGAACGTGTTCCGGCTGCCGCACGAAATCCACATCGTGCCATCGATCCGGCTCGAAAAGGAACGCGTCGCGGTGAGCGAGACGGTGCGGCCGCCGTTCCTGTCACGGCCGCTGATCGACGAATCCGACACGCGTACCGTACCGTTGTTCGGCCTCGGCATCGGCAACGATTTCGGCCGGGGCAACGAAACCTACTTCAACGTTTCGAAGGGCTGGCGGCCGCTGCGTTATTTCGACACGGCCTCGCCATTCGCCAACTTGGTGCCCGGCAATGCGCCCAATCCGCAGACCGCGATTTCGTGGGAAGCCGGCGTGCACGGCGTGCCGCTGACCGGCCTGTATTACGACGTCAGCGTGTTCTGGATCGACTTCAAGAACCGCATCGAGGCGCAGCACATCAACGCCACCGACGTGATCGAGGTGAACTCGGGCGACACCCGCAACCGCGGTTTCGAGGGCGAGGTCGATTACGACTTCTTCGCGCCGACCGCGCTGGCGGCGAAGGGCCAGCACCTCGAGGGTTTCGTCAGCGTGAGCCTGTTGAACGCACGCTTCACCCGCAGCGTGATCCCCGGCCAGGCCGGCAAGGTTCCCGCGTACGCGCCGCGTTACCTCGCCAAGGCCGGCCTGATCTGGCGCACCGACCGCGGCGTGAAGGTCGGACTCACCGCCGTGTCCTCCGCGGCGCAGTACTGGCAGGATTCCAATGCGCCGTTCGGCGGCGGCGCCTCATTCATTCCCGCGAAAATCCCCGCCTATACCGTTGCCGACCTTTCGGCCGACTGGCAAGTCACACCATGGCTGAAATTGCTGGGCGGCGTCAGCAACCTCACCGATCGCAAGTACTACGACCGCGTGTGGCAAACCGGACTTGAACCCGCCTACGGGCGCGCGTGGTACACCGGGTTCGAGTTGAAGATGTAGCGGTGCGGTTCGCGTGATGGCGGCTTTCCTAAAAGCCGCCGCGCGCGCCGATCACGCCGCAGGCAATCGCTGCCAGCGCCAACGCCAGCAGCACGGCGTGCAGTGCAAGGAACTTGCGCGGGTTCCGGATGACGCCGAGCTTCGCCGGCAGGCGCAGCGGTTCGGCCACGAACAACATGATCGCGAACAGCACCCACACCAGCAGCATCAGGCCGATCCACCAGGTGTGCGTGATCGCCCCCGGCAGCAGCGCATACATCCAGAACCCGCTGATGCCCGCCAGCAACACGGCGATGCGCGCCTGATTGGCGAAGCGGCCCTCGAACCGCTGGATCCACTGGATGCGCTCGTCCGCGGGCAGACGGTTGAACAACGGCAGCAACGACGCGGTCACGGTGAACACGCCGCCGATCCACCACACCACGCTCAACACGTGGATCGCCAGCAGGATGTTGAACAATGCCATCGCCGCGCGCCTCGTCGCCTGATGCGGTCCAGTCTAGGCATCGCAGCGCGGATTCGATTGACCCACGTCAATGCGACGGCACACGCTGCCTGCGCTACTCGGTTTCATCCTCGAAGCGCAGGTGCTTCATGCTGCGCCCGTTGCGGCGCACCAGTTTCAGCGCCTCGATGCCGATGCGGACGTGGTCTTCGACGTAGCGGGCCTTGACCTCGGCATCGCTTTCGGCGGTCTTGACGCCTTCGGGAATCATCGGCTGGTCGGACACCAGCAGCAACGCTCCCGAGGGAATCCGGTTGGCGAAACCGGCCGCGAAGATCGTCGCGGTTTCCATGTCGATCGCCATGCAACGCAGGGTGCGCAGGTAATCCTTGAAACCCTCGTCGAATTCCCACACGCGACGGTTGGTGGTGAACACCGTTCCGGTCCAGTAATCGTGGCCAAGGTCGCGAATCATCGTGGACACGCCACGCTGCAACTGGAACGCGGGCAGCGCCGGCACCTTGGGCGGCAGGTAGTCGTCGCTGGTGCCTTCGCCACGGATTGCGGCGATGGGCAGGATCAAATCGCCGAGCTGGTTCTTCTTCTTGAGTCCGCCGCACTTGCCGAGGAACAACACCGATTTCGGCGCCACCGCCGACAGCAGGTCCATCACCGTCGCGGCGTTCGGGCTGCCCATGCCGAAGTTGATCATGGTCAGGCCGTTGGCCGTCGCGCACGGCATGGGCCGTTCGCGATCGAGAATCGTGGCTCCCGTCAGCGCGCAGAACGTTTCCAGATAACCGATGAAATTGGTCAGCAGGACATAGCCGCCGAAATCCTCCAGCCGCTGTCCGGTGTAGCGCGGCAGCCAGTCGCGCACGATGTCGAGTTTGTCTTTCATGGGCGCGGAGTGTGCCACGCGTGCGGGCTTTCAGCGCACCGTAGCCGCGACGAATGCTTCGCGCTGCCACACCGCGACGCGATTGCGGCCTTCCGACTTGGCCCGGTATTGCGCCGCATCGGCGTATTCCACCAGGGCAGCGACACTGGCGACGCCCGCATCGCGCACGGCCACGCCGATGCTCACCGTCAACGCGATCAGGTCGTCGCCTGCCGCGACGCGCAGCGTCGCGGCGCGCGCGACGATGCGCTCGGCAACGCGCACCGCCATCCGTGCGCTGCCATCCTTGAGCATGATCAGAAACTCTTCGCCGCCATATCGCCCGACGCGATCGGCCTCGCCGAGTTCCGCGCGGATCGCCTCGACGACCGCGGCGAGGCACGCATCGCCGGCGGCATGGCCGCGGCTGTCGTTGATCTGCTTGAAGCGGTCGATGTCGAGGAACAGCACTGCGAGGGGCTCCGGACCGGCCATCGTGGCCTGCCATGCATTGCGCAGGCGTTCCATGATGGCGCGGCGGTTGAACACGCCGGTGAGCGGATCGAACTGCGCCATGTGCGTGGCTGCATCGCGCTCGCGCCGCACCTGCAGCGTGCGGTCGGCCAGCCCCACCGTGATGATGACCGCGGCATAAGCCATGCTGCCCGGGAATCCGTACTCCAGCCATGCCGGCAGCGGCAGCCCGGCGATCAACTGCACCACCCGCGCCATGGTCAGCGCCAGCAGCGGCACCCACGAAAGAAGGAAGAACCCCGCCTGCCGGTTGCCGCGCCGCCATGCCAGCCAACTCGATGCCAGCGCAAGGAAAGTGCTCATGACCAGCAGCAGGTTGACCGTGTTCGGCAGCCACACGTCGGGCCGCAAGGGCGGCAGCCACACGATCAACGCGAGCGCGAGGAACGGCCAGCGCAACGCGGCAAGCCACTTCGCCAGGCGCGGGGTGTAACGGCGAAGATCCGCGAATGCCAGGATGAACCAGATCGAGAACGCCGCCGCCAACGCGGCCATGCACTGTCCGGGGTGGTAGCCCAGCGGACTGAGCAGCGCCGCGCCCGGCAGCGCGAACAGTTCGCCCGACGCGGTCATGCCGTACACCACCTGGGCGCCGACATAGATGATGAAATACACGAACATCCGGTCGCGCAACACCACCCAGAAACACAGGATCACCAGCACCATCGAAAACTGCACGCTGGTGAAAAACGTGCTGACGCGGATGTGTTGCAGGTCGCCTGCGCGATAGCCCGCAAGGTCGGTGATGGCAACGCGGATCGGCTGGGTCTGGCCGGGATCACCCAGCCCCAGGTAGATCGGCTGGGTGGCGCGCAGGCCGGCGGGCAGCGCATAGACCACCGAGTCGTGCGAGAAGGTGGGGTCGAGTGTTGCGTCGAACACGGTATCGCTGCGCGGGCGGTAATCCGGCGGCAGATACGCCGTCACCCGTGCCCGCACGTTGCCGTGGACCGACAGCAGTGGCCGACTCGCCGCGCGCCAATCCTCGGCCAGGCGCAGTTCGTACCAGGCGGTCCGGGTGTGCGGCGCATGCAACCACGCCCGCAGCGCGACGCTCGACGCTCCGCTTGCGGATGCCGCGACGTGTCCCGCCGCCAGCACCGGCGCGGATGGCAATGGCGTGACCCGCACGGCAGCGTCGCCCGCCCACGCGGCGCACGGCATGCACAGAAACAACATTCCCTTCTGAAACCAACGCCAGCCCATCCCCGCATGACCTCGCGTACGGCAACTTTCGGGCGGACTCTACCCGGTTTTTGCGGGCGGGATACAAGCCGGAAATCGCGAAAACACGGCAGGCGAAGTGTTAGGATGAAAGGTCCGAATTCAGCAACTCCTGCGCCCGGTCGCCATGTCCAGCCTACCCGAAGAACTCAAACAAGCCGCGCTGGAATACCACCGGCATCCACCCGCCGGCAAAATCCGCATCACCCCCACCAAATCGTTGCTGACCGCGCGCGACCTGTCGCTGGCCTACTCGCCCGGCGTCGCCGCCGCCTGCGAAGCCATCGTGGACGATCCGGTGGAATCGTACGCGCTCACCGCGCGCGGCAACCTGGTCGGCGTGGTCACCAACGGCACCGCGGTGCTGGGCCTGGGCAGCATCGGCCCGCTCGCCGGCAAGCCGGTGATGGAAGGCAAGGGCGTGCTGTTTCGCAAGTTCGCCGGCATCGACGTGTTCGACATCGAGATCAACGAACGCGACCCCGACAAGCTGGTCGAGATCATCGCCTCGCTGGAGCCCACCTTCGGCGGCATCAACCTCGAGGACATCAAGGCACCGGAATGTTTCTACGTCGAGCGCAAGTTGCGCGAGCGCATGCACATCCCGGTGTTCCACGACGACCAGCACGGCACCGCGATCATCGTCGGCGCCGCGCTCACCAACGCGCTGATCGTGGTCGGCAAGAAAATCGGCGAAGTGAAAGTCGCGGCGTCCGGCGCGGGCGCGGCCGGCATCGCCTGCCTCGACATGCTGGTGCGGCTCGGCGTGAAACCGCAGAACATCCTGGTCAGCGACAAGGACGGCGTGCTGTACCAGGGCCGCCCCGGCCTCGATCCCAGCCTCGAACGCTACGCGCGCAAGACCAGGGCGCGCACGCTGGCCGACATCGTGAAAGGTGCCGACGTGTTCCTCGGCGTGTCCGCGGGCGGCGTGCTGAAACGCGAGATGGTGGCCACGATGACCGACCGGCCGGTGATCCTGGCGCTTGCCAACCCAACGCCCGAGATCACGCCGGAAGAAGCGCGCGCGGCGAAACCGGACGCCGTGATCGCGACCGGCCGTTCGGATTACCCGAACCAGGTCAACAACGCGCTGTGCTTTCCCTACATTTTCCGCGGCGCGCTGGATGTCGGCGCGACCGGCATCAACGAGGCGATGACCGTCGCCTGCGTGAACGCGATCGCGCAACTCGCGCGGCGCGAAGCCTCCGACGTCGCGCAGCGCGCGTACGGTGGCCGGGTGCCGCACTTCGGCGCGGACTACCTGATCCCGCGCCCGTTCGATCCGCGCCTGCTGGTGCAGGTCGCGCCCGCGGTGGCCAAAGCCGCGATGGAATCCGGCGTCGCGACGCGCCCGCTCACCGATCTCGACGCCTACATTGAAAAGCTCACCCAGTTCGTGTTCCGCACCGGGCTGGCGATGAAGCCGGTGTTCGAACGCGCGCGCGCGCATCCGATGCGCGTTGCCTATGCGGAAGGCGAAGAGGAAATCGTGCTGCGCGCGGTGCAGACGCTGGTCGACGAGAAGATGGTCAAGCCCATCCTGATCGGGCGCCCCGAGATCATCCAACAGCGGATCGAGCGGATCGGGCTGCGCCTCAAGGAAGGCCGCGACTTCGAGCTGGTCAACCTGCACTCCGATCCGCGCTTCGACGCCTACTGGCAGCAGTACTACGCGCTGATGCAGCGGCGCGGCGTTACCCCGGCTTCGGCGAAGGCCATCGTGCGCTCGCGTACCACCGCGATCGCAGCGCTGATGGTGGAACGTGGCGAGGCCGACGCGATGATCTGCGGCGTGGTCGGCCGCCACCAGCGCAAGGTCGCCTACATCCGCGACATCATCGGACTGGATCGCGGCGTGCATTCGCTGTCGTCGATGGCCGCGGTCGCCAACGACAAGGGCCTGACGTTTTTCCTCGACACCCATACCCAGCACGACCCGGGCGCCGAGCAGATTGCCGAATCCACCCTGCAGGCCACGCTGCGCCTCAAGATGCTGGGCGTGGAGCCGCGCGTAGCACTGATCGCCGGGTCCAATTTCGGCAGCCGCAACACGCCGACCACGCGCAAGATGCAGGAGGTGCTGAGACTGCTGCGTGAACGCCAGCCCGATCTCGAGGTCGAAGGCGAGATGCAGGCCGACGTCGCGCTGGACCCCGCGCTGCGCTCGCGGCTGTTTCCGAATTCCCGCCTCACCGGGCGCGCCAACGTGTTCGTGTTCCCCAACCTCGCCTCGGCCAACGCCGCCTTCAACATCACCCGCTCGATGTCCGATGGCGTGGTGCTCGGCCCGATCCTGATGGGCGTGGCCAAGCCCGCGCACGTATTGACCCCGCAGGCCACCGTACGGCGCGTGGTCAACATGAGCGCGATCGCGTGCGTGGAAGCGCAGATCCGTGCGGCGCCCGAGTACGCCAAGCGCAAGGCGCGCGTCCAGGCGCAACGCGGTGGCGCCGCAAGCAAGTCCCGCAAGACCGTCAAGCAAGCTGCGCGAACGTCCGCGCACAGGAGCAAGCCATGAACGCACTCGCCCAATCCTTCCTCGACCAGGACCCCGATCCGCGCGAGACCCGCGAGTGGATCGAATCGATCGAGGCCGTGATCGGTGCCGAAGGCACCGGGCGCGCGCACCAGATCCTCGAACGGCTGGTGGACGAAACCCGCCGCGCGGGCGGCCACCTGCCCTTCGCGCCCACCACCGAATACATCAACACCATCCCGCCGCAACTGGAAGCCAAGTCACCCGGCGACGCGGGGATGGAGTGGCGCATCCGCTGCATGATCCGCTGGAACGCGATGGCGATGGTGGTGCGCGCCAACCGCAAGCCGGGTTCGCTGGGCGGACATATCGCCAGCTTCGCGTCGTCGGCCACGCTGTACGACGTGGGCTTCAATCACTTCTGGCGCGCGCCGTCCGCGGACCACCCGGGCGACCTGATCTGCTACCAGGGCCACTCCAGCCCCGGCCTGTACGCGCGTTCGTTCCTGGAAGGCCACATCAGCGCGGAGCAACTGGACAACTACCGCATGGAGGCGGTGAATCCGCGCGGCACGGCGTTGTCGTCGTATCCGCACCCGTGGCTGATGCCGCGTTACTGGCAGGTGCCGACCGTGTCGATGGGGCTCGGCCCCATCCAGGCGATCTACCAGGCGCAGTTCATGAAATACCTGGAAGCGCGCAGCCTGATGCCGAAGTCCGACCGCAAGGTGTGGTGCTTCCTCGGCGACGGCGAGTGCGACGAACCCGAATCGCTCGGCGCGATTTCGGTCGCCGGCCGCGAGGGCCTCGACAACCTGGTCTTCGTCATCAACTGCAACCTGCAGCGCCTCGACGGTCCGGTGCGCGGCAACGGCAAGATCATCCAGGAACTCGAGGGCGTGTTCCGCGGCGCCGGCTGGAACGTGATCAAGCTGGTCTGGGGCAGCTACTGGGATCCGCTTCTCGCGCGCGACAAGGACGGCGTGCTGCGCAAGTTGATGATGGAAACCCTGGACGGCGAATACCAGGCCTGCAAGGCGCTGGGCGGTGCCTACACGCGCGAACACTTCTTCGGCAAATATCCCGAAACCGCGGCGATGGTGGCCAACCTGTCCGACGACGACATCTGGCGCCTCAATCGCGGCGGCCACGACCCGCACAAGGTGTACGCGGCGTATCACGCGGCGGTGCACACCGAAGGCATGCCCACGGTGATCCTGGCGAAGACCGTCAAGGGTTACGGCATGGGCGCGGCCGGCGAGTCGATGAACATCGCGCACCAGGCCAAGAAGATGCACGGCGACGCGATCAGGCTGTTCCGCGACCGCTTCCAGATTCCGATCAGCGACAAGCAACTGGAAGGCGAGGAACTGGAATCGGTGCCCTACTACCACCCCGGCAAGGATTCGCCGGAGGTGCAGTACATGCTGGAACGCCGCAAGCAGCTCGGCGGATTCCTGCCGCATCGCCGTGACAAGGCCAGCAAGTCGTTTGCGGTTCCCGGCCTCGATGCGTTCGATGCCATCACCAAGGGCACCGGCGAGCGTGAAATCTCCACCACCATGGCGATCGTGCGCGGCATGAACCTGCTGCTGCGCGACAAGGAACTCGCGCCGCACGTGGTGCCGATCGTGGTCGATGAAGCGCGCACCTTCGGCATGGAAGGCATGTTCCGGCAGATCGGCATCTACGCGCCGGGCGGCCAGAAGTACAAGCCGCAGGATTCCAACCAGTTGCTGTACTACCGCGAAGCGGAAGACGGCCAGGTGTTGCAGGAAGGCATCTCGGAAGCCGGCGGCGTGTCCGCATGGATCGCGGCGGCGACCAGCTATTCGGTGTCCGACCAGCCGATGCTGCCGTTCTACATTTTCTATTCGTGCTTCGGTTTCCGCCGTATCGGCGATTTGATCTGGGCCGCCGGCGACCAGCGCGCGCGCGGTTTCCTGCTGGGCGCGACCGCGGGCCGCAGCTTCGCGGGCGAAGGCCTGCAGCACGCCGACGGCGATTCGATGCTGGTGGCCGCCACCGTGCCGAACTGCAAATCCTACGATCCGACCTTCTCGTATGAGGTCGCGGTGATCATGCAGGACGGTATCCGCCGCATGCTGCACGAGCAGGAAGACGTCTTCTATTACGTCACCGCGATGAACGAGAACTACACGCACCCCGACATGCCGAAGGGTTGCGAGGAAGGCATCATCAAGGGGATGTACCTGTACCAGGAAGCGGACAAGCCGAAGGGCAAGTCCAAGACGCCACGCGTGCAACTGCTGGCGTGCGGCGTGGTACTGCGCGAAGCGCTGAAGGCCGCGGAACTGCTGGACAAGGAATTCGGCGTGAAGGCCGACGTGTGGTCGTGCCCGAGTTTCACCGAATTGTCACGCGACGGCTTCGACGCCGAGCGCTGGAACCGCCTGCACCCGAACCCGAAGGAACAGCGCAAGGCGTACGTCACGGAGTGCCTGGACAAGCACGAGGGTCCGGTCATCGCCGCGACCGATTACGTGCGCGCACTGGCCGACCAGGTTCGCGCGTTCGTTCCGCACGGCCGGCGTTTCACCGTGCTGGGCACCGACGGCTACGGCCGCAGCGATACCCGCGCGCACCTGCTCGACTTCTTCGAGGTCAACGCGCACTGGATTGCGCACGCGGCGATCGCCGCACTGGCCGACGACGGCGTGATGAACGCGCAGGACGTCGAACGCGCGATCAAGACCTGGGGCCTCGACCCGCACAAGCCGAACCCGATCGTGGTGTGAGTGGGGACCAGCGCGCGGCCACCAGCCCTCGCCGGGTAGCCGCACGCCGATCCCGCAACGCTTCCACGAACCGCGTAGGCCCGGACGAACCGGGCGGATGTCATTTTCCGCGCGTGCTTCGATGCGCGCATGTGCATGTGGTAACGGACCCGCGGGTGACATCCGTCACCCGCATGCGCACCGGTACCCATGGCGCATGCGCCGATTTGCGGCAGGGCGTACACTCGCGGATTGTTCGTCCTCAGAGAGGGGTTTTGCCATGCGTCGCCGCATCCTGTTCGCCGTCACCGCCGGTCTGTGCATCGCCACCGCCGCGCAAGCCGCGCCCGCGGAAAACGTTGCGGGCAACTCGCAACCGTTCTCGACCGCGATCACCGCGCAAGGTTTTCGCGCTTACGACAAGGCGATTTCCTCCGATTACATGGATGGCCGCAAGCCGGGAACCGCGGGTGCCGAACACGCGACCGCATGGATCGTGGAGCAGTTCAAGAAGCTCGGCCTGCAGCCCGGCAACCACGGCTCGTGGTTCCAGAAGGTGCCCACGGTTTCGACCGCGCTGGAAAACCCCGACCAGGTCAAGCTGATCGTCAGCGAAGGCGACGGCACCCAGACCTTCGACTTCGGCAAGGATCTGGTCGCATCGACCTTGCAGGCGAAACCCCAGGTCACGATCAAGGACTCCGACATCGTGTTCGTCGGCTACGGCGTGGACGCGCCCGAATGGAACTGGAACGACTACAAGTCGTCTGACGGCGGGAACCTCGACGTCAAGGGCAAGACGGTCATCGTGCTGGTCAACGATCCGGGCTTCGGTGACAACGACCCGAGCCTGTTCAAGGGCAAGGCCATGACCTACTACGGCCGCTGGACCTACAAGTACGAGGAAGCCGCGCGCCAGGGCGCGGCGATGTGCCTGATCGTGCACACGTCCAACGACGCGGCGGGCTATCCGTGGTCGGTGGTGATGAACAGTTGGGGCGGGCCGCAACTCGCGCTGCCGCAAAGCGAAGACCCGGCGCCGCGCCTGCCGGTCGCGGGCTGGCTGACCCGCGACGCCGCGCAACGCCTGTTCGCCAAGGCCGGCCTCGACTTCGACAAGCTGGCGGCGGCCGCCGACCATCGCGGCTTCAAGCCGGTGCCGCTGAAGGCGACCGCGTCGATCACGCTGGACAGCAAGATCGGCCACGGTTCGGCCAACAACGTGCTCGGCATGATCGAGGGCACCACACATCCCGACCAGGTGGTCGTGTATTCCGCGCACTGGGATCACCTCGGCGAGGACGACAGCCTGAAGGGCGACAAGATCTTCAACGGCGCGATCGACAACGGCACCGGCATTTCGGCACTGCTTGAAATCGCCAAGGCATTCAAGGCGCAGAAGCCCGCGCCGAAGCGCAGCGTGCTGTTCGCTGCCGTGACACTGGAGGAATCCAACCTGCTCGGGTCGCTCTACTACACCAAACACCCGGTGTTCCCGATCGACAAGACCGTCGCCGACATCAACATGGACGCGATGGACGTGATCGGCCCCACCCGCAATCTCCAGATCATCGGCAGCGGCCAGTCGCAACTGGAAGACATGCTGAAGGCCGTTTTGAAGAAACAGGGCCGCTACGCCAGTCCCGATGCGACGCCGCAGAACGGCTTCTACTTCCGTTCCGATCATTTCAGTTTCGCCAAGGCCGGCGTGCCCGCGCTGATGACCCAGACCGGCGACGACATGGTGCATGGCGGCACC
Source organism: Lysobacteraceae bacterium (assembly GCA_018971925.1). Lineage (GTDB taxonomy): Bacteria > Pseudomonadota > Gammaproteobacteria > Xanthomonadales > Rhodanobacteraceae > 66-474. Next base: position 17,433 of record JAGWZT010000011.1, read on the forward strand.
GCCGCGGGCCGCAAGGCACTCGACGACTACACCGCGCACCGCTACCACACGCCCTACGACAACTTCGATCCCAAGTGGGATTTCTCGGGCGTCGCCGAGGAC
>JAGWZT010000298.1 GCA_018971925.1 Lysobacteraceae bacterium
GGTGGTTGCGGGTCATCGCCCTTGCAGCCGGCGAACAAGGCCAGCGGCGACAGCGCGCAATGCAGCTTGATGCCGCCCGGCAGGCGCACGGTCTTCTTCACCGTGGTCTTTTCGATTGCGTTGTCCACCGCGCGCCCGACCGTCCTGGCGCCGAGCGATTCGTGGTCCGGCGCCCAGTCCTGATTGAAGGGTGTGGGCTTGTACGGCAGCGGCGACTTGCCGCTGTAGATCTGCGAGCCCTTGATCCCCGGCGCGCGATAAGCCGGCGCGGGCGCCGCAGTCGACGCACTCGGCGGAATCCGTATCTGCCCATTCGACTGGTACAAGTCGATCGGCGGCTCGCTCACGCCTTCCATCTGCGCCTGGATGGCACCCTTTGCGGGTGCTTCGCGATGCACCGGCCGCGGCAGTGCAGTCCGCGCGGCTTGTCCCGGCAGGGGCGGCGGCGCGAGCAACGGCGGCGGCGGGTTTGCCGAAGGCTCGATCAGCATCACCGCGATCACGTCGCGCCCGCTGTTGCGGTGCGGCGACGGGCGCAGGATGCGCCACGCCAGCCACACCAGCACGACGTGCGCCAGCAGCACCAGGGCGAGCAACATCCACAGCGTGCGGCGGTCGCGCGAAACCGGCGTGCGCTGGGTGAGCCGCACGTAAGGCAAGCTGGAAAGTTCTACCGCGGCGTCGCGGAAATCCCCGCGATCCGGGTATTCCGCCTGCACCTCGATTTCCATTCCATCGTTGCGGGGCATGCGACCGGCCGTTGCGCGCGCGACGTGCGCATTCAAGTGTACGGGATGCGCGACGACCGTCCGTTCGCATGTCGCCGCGCGATTTCAGACCCTGCCGCAGGCCGCAGGTTCCGCGGGCCTTGACCGCTTGAACGGATCGGCGCAAGGTTTCATGCCTGCCACCATCGGAAAAGCGAGGTCAGCATGAGCGCCTACTCCACCGTGGACATCCGCAACGTGGCCTTGGCGGGCCATGCGGGCGCCGGCAAGACCAGCCTGTTCGAGGCCCTGCTGCAGGCCGGCGGCGCGATCCAGGCGGCGGGCACGATCGAGCGCGGCACCACCGTGTCCGATTTCGACGACCAGGAAAAGGAGCGGCAGCATTCCATCCATTCGTCGATCGCTTCCGCGGACGCCGCGGGCTGCCACGTCAACCTGATCGACACCGCCGGCTACGCGGATTTCCGCGGCGAGACGTTGTCGGCGCTGGCCGCGGTCGAAACCTGCGCGGTGGTCGTCAACGCCACCAACGGCATCGAGCACGGCACCCGCCGGCTGATGGACTACGCGAAGCAGCGCGGTCTTGCGCGCATGCTGGTGATCAACCGCATCGACATGGAAGACATCGACCTCGCCGCGCTGGTGGCGGCGCTGCGCGACGAGTTCGGCGCGGAATGCCTGCCGGTGAACCTGCCCGCCGGTGGCGGCACGCAGGTCGTCGATTGTTTTTTCGCACACGACGGGATGAGCGACCTCGGTCCCGTCGCCGACGCGCACCAGCGGATCATCGACCAGGTGGTGGAGATCAACGAACGCCTGATGGGCCGCTACCTCGAAGACGGCGAGGAAAAACTTTCGCCCGACGACCTGCACAACGCATTCGAACAATGCCTGCGCGAGGGGCACCTCGTGCCGATCTGTTTCACCTCCGCACGCAGCGGTGCGGGCGTCGCGGAGTGGTTGCAGATTGCGCGAAAATTGTTGCCGCACCCGGGCGAGGCCAACCCGCCACCTTTCATGAAAGGCGCGGGCGCCGACGCGAAGCCCGTCGAGGCCAGGCCCGATCCCGGCGCACACGTGATCGCCGACGTATTCAAGATCATCAACGATCCCTTCGTGGGCAAGCTCGCGGTGTTCCGCGTGTGGCAAGGCACGGTCAAGAAGGATTCGCAGCTCTTCATCGACGACGGCAAGAAACCGTTCAAGGTCGGGCACCTGCTGAAGCTGCAAGGCAAGGAGCACATCGAGATCGAACAGGCCATTCCCGGCGACATCGCCGGCGTCGCCAAGGTCGAGGAAATCCATTTCGATGCGGTGCTGCACGATTCGCACGACGAAGACACGATCCACCTGCAGCCGCTGAAATATCCGCTGTCGATGTTCGGGCTTGCGGTGGAACCCAAGCACAAGGGCCATGACCAGAAACTTGCAACCGCACTGAACCGGCTCGCGGAGGAAGACCCCTGCCTCTCCGTCGAGCACAACAAGGAATTGAACGAGACGGTGGTGCGTGGCCTTTCCGACCTGCACCTGAAACTCACGCTGGGGCGCATGCAGGCCAGGTACGGTGTCGAGGTCATCACCCACCCCCCGCGCATCGCGTATCGCGAGACCATCGGCGCGAGTGCGGAGGGCCACCACCGTCACAAGAAGCAGACCGGCGGCGCCGGTCAGTTCGGCGAGGTGTACCTGCGCGTCGAACCATTGCCGCGCGGCGCAGGCTTCGAGTTCCGCGACGACAGCAAGGGCGGCGTGATTCCCAACCAGTACATCCCCGCCATCGAGAAAGGCGTGCGCCAGGTGCTGGGCCACGGCGCGATCGCGGGCTATCCGATGCAGGACGTGCGCGTCATCGTGTACGACGGCAAGTACCACCCAGTCGATTCCAAGGAAGTCGCGTTCGTGTCGGCCGGCAAGAAAGCTTTCCTGGATGCGATCGCGAAAGCACGGCCGATCGTGCTGGAACCGATCGTCAACCTGGACGTCAACGTGCCCGAGCAATACATGGGCGACGTCACCGGCGGGCTTGCGTCGAAACGCGCGCGGATCAACGGCACCGACGCGCTGCGCGGCGGCGTGCTGGTGATCAAGGCGCAGGCGCCACTGGCCGAAGTAGTCGATTACCAGACCGAATTGCGGTCACTCACTGGCGGCGAGGGCCGTTTCGCGATGGAATTGTCGCACTACGACCCGGTGCCATCGCAAATCCAGAAGCAGCTCACCGAGTCCTACAAGCCGCGCGCCGACGAGGATTGAGATCGCGTCGTCCCGCAACACCAACTACGTGGAGAACCGCCATGACTCTTGCTTCGCTGTGGTTGCCCATCGTTCTGTCCGCGGTGTTCGTGTTCATCGCGAGCGCCTTGATCAACATGCTGCTGAAGTTCTGGCACGCGCCGGATTACCGCAGGTTCTCCAACGAAGACGAAATCCGCGACGCGATCCGCAACGGCAAACCAGAGGCACCGGGCCAGTACGCGTTGCCCTGGTGCACACCGGAAACGATGAAGGATCCGGCAATGCTTGAAAAGCTCAGGCAAGGCCCGGTCGGCATGGTGTATCTGCGCCGTCCGGGCGGCATGAACATGGGCGT
>JAGWZT010000012.1 GCA_018971925.1 Lysobacteraceae bacterium
TCCTGGATCAGCTGGCTGCCGAGGTTGGAGGTCATCACGATCACGGTGTTGCGGAAATCCACCGTGCGGCCTTGGCCGTCGGTCAAGCGACCATCGTCGAGCACCTGCAGCAGGATGTTGAACACGTCCGGATGCGCCTTCTCGACCTCGTCGAGCAGGATCACGCTGTACGGACGCCTGCGAACGGCCTCGGTGAGATAGCCGCCTTCCTCGTAGCCGACGTAGCCCGGAGGCGCGCCGATCAGGCGCGAGACCGAGTGCTTCTCCATGAATTCGCTCATGTCGATCCGGACCATCGCCTCGGTGGTATCGAACAGGAAGCCCGCGAGCGCCTTGCACAGTTCGGTCTTGCCGACGCCTGTCGGCCCCAGGAACAGGAACGAACCGTAGGGGCGATTGGGATCGGACAAGCCCGCGCGCGCGCGCCGGATCGCGTCGGACACGGCCTTCACGGCCTCGTCCTGGCCGACCACGTTCTTGTGCAGCGCATCTTCCATGTGCAGCAGTTTTTCGCGCTCGCCCTCCAGCATTTTCGAGACCGGGATGCCGGTCCAGCGCGAGACCACTTCGGCGATTTCCTCGGCGGTGACCTTGTCCTTGACCAGCTTGAACTCGCGCTGGTCGGCGGCTTGCGCGGCGGCGAGCTGCTTTTCCAGCGCCGGCAACTGGCCGTACTGGATCTCGCTCATGCGTGCGTAATCCTGCCTGCGTTGCGCCGCCTCCAATTCGTGGTGCGCTTTTTCGATCTGCTCCTTGATCGACGCGTCGCCCTGCAACGCGGCCTTTTCCGATTTCCACACTTCGTTCAAGTCGGAAAACTCGCGCTCGATCTTCTCGATGTCGCCTTCGAGGTCGGCGAGGCGTTTCTTCGATTCCGCGTCCTTTTCCTTCTTAAGCATCTCACGCTGGATCTTCAACTGGATCAAGCGACGCTCAAGGCGATCCAGCTCCTCCGGCTTGGAATCGATTTCCATGCGGATGCGCGACGCCGCTTCGTCCATCAAGTCGATGGCCTTGTCGGGCAATTGACGGTCCGTGATGTAGCGGTTCGACAACGTAGCCGCCGCGACGATCGCGGGATCGGTGATCTCGACGCCGTGGTGCACCGCGTAGCGCTCCTTGAGGCCGCGCAGGATCGCGATGGTGTCCTCGACGTTCGGTTCGCCCACGAACACCTTCTGGAAACGCCGTTCCAGCGCGGCATCCTTCTCGATGTACTTGCGGTATTCGTCCAGCGTGGTCGCGCCGATGCAGTGCAGTTCGCCGCGTGCGAGCGCCGGCTTCAGCATGTTGCCCGCGTCCATCGCGCCCTCGGCCTTGCCCGCGCCGACCATCGTGTGCAGTTCGTCGATGAACAGGATGACCTGGCCTTCCTGCTTGGCGAGGTCGTTCAACACGCCCTTCAGGCGTTCCTCGAACTCGCCGCGAAACTTCGCTCCCGCGATCAGCGCGCCCATGTCGAGTGCGAGCAGACGCTTGTTCTTCAGGCCTTCGGGCACTTCATCCTTGACGATGCGTTGCGCCAAACCTTCGACGATCGCGGTCTTGCCGACACCGGGCTCGCCGATCAGCACCGGATTGTTCTTGGTGCGACGCGACAGCACCTGCACCACGCGGCGGATTTCCTCGTCGCGTCCGATCACCGGATCGAGCTTGCCGGTCTCGGCGCGCGCGGTCATGTCGAGGGTGTATTTCTCCAGCGCCTGGCGCTGGTCCTCGGCGCCTTCGGATTGCACCTTCTCGCCGCCGCGCAACTTGTCGATCGCGGCTTCGAGGTTTTGCTTGTTGGCGCCGGCGGCCTTCAGCGCGCGGCCGACGTCACCCTTGTCGTCGAGGCAAGCCAGCACGAACAATTCGGACGCGATGAACTGGTCGCCGCGCTGCTGGGCCAGCTTGTCCGTGACGTTGAGCAGCCGATTCAGTTCGTTCGAGACGTTGATGTTGCCTTCCTGGCCCTTGACGCTCGGCAGCTTGTCCAGCATTTCGCCGACCCGCTGGCGCAACAACGGCACGTTGACGCCGGCCTGCGCCAGCATCGGCGCCGTCGAGCCGCCCTGCTGGTCCAGCAACGCGGCCAGCAAATGCGCGGGTTCCAGCATGTTGTGGTCGCGCCCGACCGCCAACGATTGCGCATCGGAAAGCGCCTGCTGGAAGCGCGAGGTCAGTTTGTCCGTTCTCACGTGGGCATCCTCTGGAAAAGGGCGGCCTTGCCGCCATCGGCATGAGATAGGGCCGCCACGGCAATGCTTCAACCGGCGGTCGCGCAAACCCGACGACGAGTCTAGAATCTCCCGCCGTCGCGGGGATGGGTATTGCATGGCCGCCGTTGGAATTTCACTGGGGCGTTCGCGCTGGCGCAACCTCTGCTGGAGTGCCGTCAATGCGCTGCAGTTGATCTACACCATCGCATGGACGACAGGCTGCATCACGCTGGCGCTGCTGGTTTTGCTGCTGACTGGCGGCAACCGGCGCATTCCGCTGCGGATGGCGTCACGGCTGTGGGCGCCAGGGCTGTTGATCGGCGCCGGCGCGAAGCTGCGCGTCGAAGGACTGGATCGCTTGGACTTTTCCAAGCCGCACGTGTTCGTGGCCAACCATCAATCGATCATCGACATCTGCGCGCTGTTCCGCGCGCTGCCGGTGCCGATCCGCTTCGTGATCAAGCAGGAACTCGCGAAGGTACCGTTCATCGGCTGGTATGCGCGCGCCGTGGGCATGGTGTTCATCGAGCGCGGGCATGCTCGCGAAGCGGCGATGCGCCTGCACGGAGTGGTGTCGATCGTGCGCGCTGGCGAAAGCCTGTGCGCGTTTCCGGAAGGCACCCGCAGCCGCAATGGCGCGGTGCGGCCGTTCAAGGGCGGTGCGTTCCAGGTCGCGCTGCAAGCCGGCGCGGCGGTGGTGCCGATCGCGATCGAGGGCTCTGGCGCTGTGCTGCCGGTCTCGGGCTTTCGCGTGCGGCCGGGCGTGATCACGTTGCACATCGGTGAGCCGATCCCCACCACGGGGTTGCGCGCCGGTGACCGGCACGCGCTGGCACAACGCGCGCACGACGCGGTCGCCGCGATGCTTGCTTGCACACACCCGCCGCGGCAAGCGTGAAAGAGCCATTCATGTCGTGTGCGCGACAATGCGAGGACGTATCGTTCACGCCGAGTCGAGGTGTCCACGACGCATGTGTCCATAACCGGCCCCGACATCGCAGCGGATTGGCCTGCGCCGCCTGAAACCGGCGCCGACAGTGGCTGGGCACTGTTCCTGGATGTCGACGGCACCCTGCTGGATCTCGCGTGCCATCCCGACGACGTACACGTCGACCCGCATCTGCACGACGCCCTTGGCCGGTTGCATGACCGTCTGGATGGCGCGCTGGCGCTGTTGAGTGGCCGCACGCTGTCGCAGCTCGACGCGCTGTTCGATTGGAACCGCCGCGTCGCCGCCGGCCTGCACGGCGCGGAACTGCGCATGCCGGACGGCCGCGAGCGCATCATCGGCGACGCCGCTGCGTTCATGCAAGTGCGATCGCGTGCGGCCGCACTCGTGACCGCGGCGCAAGGCGTGACGCTGGAGGACAAACGCCTCGCGCTGGCCTTGCACTACCGGCGCGCTCCGCATGCACGCGAAGCGGCGGAGCGCATCGCTCAAGCGCTGCTGCACGACGCAGGCGACCACTACGCCCTGCAGCGTGGCGACCATGTCTTCGAATTGAAACCGGCGGGTGCGGACAAGGGCCGCGCGCTGGCGGCGTTGATGCGGGACGCACCGTTCCACGGGCGCACGCCGTGGATGCTGGGCGACGACTTGACCGACGAGGACGCGTTTCGCCACGTCAACGCGAGCGGGGGCATCAGCGTGATCGTCGGTGCGCGCCGCCCCACCGAGGCGCGTTACGCGCTGGATGATCCCGCCGCGGTGCGCGCGTGGCTGCATGCGCTCGCCACGCGTCCCGCGCACGCAAGCGCTTCCGAACCGGGAGACCATGGCCAAATCGAAAGGAGGTGAACATTGAGGATCAGGACCCCCCGAACGAAGCTCAAGAAAACAGCCGGGAAGCTGCCGTCCAAAACGCGCCATTCGAAGGCAACGAGCGCGTCCACGACGACGACCAGATCGCCATCCCGGACGCGCGAGGAACGTCCGCCGCGGCCCAGACGTCGGGCCAGCCTCGACCTCGGCATCATCGGCAACGGCACCATCAATGCACTGATCGACGCGCGCGGAAGCATCGTGTGGCACTGCGTGCCGGCGTTCGACGGCGACCCGGTGTTTTGCTCGCTGCTGTCGCCGCGGTTTTCCGACGCAGGTTTTTTCGATGTCGTGCTGGAGAACGAGGCGTCGAGCCATCAACGCTATCTCGACAACAGCGCGGTGCTGGTCACGACGCTTACCGCGAAGGATGGCGCGCAGCTCGAGATCACCGATTTCGCCCCGCGCTACAAGCAGCATGGCCGCACCTTCCACCCGATGCAGATCCTGCGGCGCGTGCGCCCGCTGTCGGGCGCCCCGCGAATCGCGCTGCGGCTCAAGCCGCTGACCGGCTACGGCGCGCGCAAGCCGGAACACACCTTCGGGTCCAACCACGTGCGTTACCTGCTCGATCCGCTGGTGCTGCGCGCGACCACCGACACGCAATTGCCGATGCTGCGCGACGGGTTGCCTTTCCTGCTCGACCACGATGTGCACATCGTGCTTGGCACCGATGAAACGCTGCACGAATCGGCCGCGCGCTTCTATGACGACGCTCTGGATTCGACGCTCGACTACTGGCACGAATGGTCGCGCTATCTGTCGATCCCGGCCGAGTGGCAGGAAGCGGTGATCCGCGCGGCGATCACGCTGAAGCTGTGCCAGTACGAGGGCACCGGCGCGATCACCGCAGCGATGACGACCTCCATTCCGGAAGCGCCCGGCACCGTGCGCACCTGGGATTACCGCTACTGCTGGCCGCGCGACGCCGCGCTGTCGGTGCGCGCGCTGAATCGCCTCAGCGCCACGCGCACGATGGAGGAGTACATGCGCTACATCTTCAATCTTGCGGTCAAGGAAGAAGGCAAGATGGCACCGGTGTACGGGATCCATTTCCAGGATGAACTGCCGGAGCGCGAGGAAGCCACGCTGACGGGTTACCGCGGCATGGGCCCGGTCCGGGTCGGCAACGAAGCCTGGAAGCAACAGCAGAACGACATCTACGGCAGCGTGGTGCTGGCGGCCACACAGATGTTCTGCGACCGGCGGCTGGTGCGGATCGCCGGCGAAACCGAATACGTGCGGCTGGAGCGCTGCGGCGAAGCGGCGTGGCGCCTGCACGACAAGCCCGACGCTGGGCTCTGGGAATTGCGCGGACGCACTTCGGTGCACACGTATTCCGCGGTGATGTGCTGGGTGGCCTGCGACCGCCTCGCCAACATCGGCACATGGCTGGGGCTGGACGATCGCGCCAGGTTCTGGCGCAAGCGCGCCGACAGCATCAGGCGCAAGATCCTGCGGCACGCCGTACACGAGGACGGCTACTTCGTGGAATCGTTCGGCAGCGACCAACTCGACGCCAGCCTGTTGCTGTTGGAAGGGCTGCGCTTCGTCAGCGCCGGCGACCCGCGCTTCGTCAAGACGGTGGACGCAGTCGGCAAGACGTTGATGCGCGACGGCTTCCTGCTGCGTTATGCGCAACCGGACGATTTCGGCGCGCCCAGGACCAGTTTCCTGGTCTGCAATTTCTGGTACGTGGAAGCGTTGATCGCGATCGGCCGTGCCGACGAAGCCCGCAAACTGTTCGAGAAACTGCTGGCGATCCGCAATCCGCTGGGGTTGCTCTCGGAAGACTTCGATCCGAAAACCGGCGAGTTGTGGGGCAACTTCCCGCAGACGTATTCGATGGTCGGCCTGATCAATGCCGCGCGTGGACTGTCCACGAGATGGAGCGACGTGGTATGAACCGGCCCGCCGCGAATCGACTTGTCGTCGTGTCCAACCGCGTGGCGCAGCCAAGGGAAATGCGCGCCGGCGGACTGGCCGCGGCGATGCGCGCCGCGCTCAAGGAACACGGCGGCCTGTGGTTCGGCTGGAGTGGAAAGCGCGTCGCGCCGAACGAACGCGCGTTGCACCGCGAGCGCGCGGGCAACATCGATTACGCGCTGCTGGACCTGACCCGCGAGGAATTCGAAACCTATTACATCGGCTTCGCCAACCGCACATTGTGGCCGCTGCTGCATTTCCAGCCGACGATGATGCAGTACGGCCGCGCGCAATACGCGGGTTATCGCGAAGTCAACAAGCTGTTCGCGGAAAGACTCGCGCCGCTGCTGCGCGAGGACGACCGCGTCTGGATCCACGACTATCACCTGATCCCGCTGGCGTCGGAGCTGCGCGCACTCGGCATCGGCGCGCGCATCGGGTTTTTCCTGCACATCCCGCTGCCGCCGCCCGAACTGTTGATCAACCTGCCCTGCCACGCCGACCTGATCGCCACGTTGGGGGCATGCGACCTGGTCGGTGTGCAGAACCGCGGCGATGCGCGCGCATTGACGCACTATTTCACCGGCACTCTCGGTGCGAAACGTTCCGGCGATGCCGTGCTGCTCGGCGAGCGGCGCACGCGCATCGCGGCGTTCCCGATCAGCATCGATGCCACCGCCGTGGCCCGGCAGTCGAAGGCCGCCGCCACCAGCTCGACCATCCGCAACCTGCACGCCAGCCTCAGCGGCCGCGCCCTGGCGATCGGCGTGGACCGGCTGGATTATTCCAAGGGCCTGCCGCGTCGCTTCGAAGCGTTCGGGCGCTTCCTGGCCGAGCATCCCGAATGGCGCTCACGGGTGTCGTTCCTGCAGATTGCCCCACCGTCGCGCGAAGAAGTACCCGAGTACCGCGAACTGCGCTCCAAACTGGAACGCTCCGCCGGCGCCACCAACGGCCGCTACGCGGAGCCGGACTGGGTGCCGATCCGCTACGTCAACCGCAGCTTTGCCCAACGCACGCTCGCCGGCTTCTACCGCATCGCGGACCTCGCGCTGGTGACGCCGCTGCGCGACGGCATGAACCTGGTCGCCAAGGAGTTCGTAGCGGCGCAACCAGCCGACGACCCCGGCGCGCTGGTGCTTTCGCGCTTCGCGGGCGCGGCGGGCGAATTGCCGCAGGCGATACTGGTGAATCCCTACGACCCCGAGGGCCTGGTCGAAGGCATCGAACAGGGTCTGACCATGCCGTTGGAGGAACGCCGCGAACGCTGGGCCGCGATGTTCGAATACATTTCGAAACACGACATCGGCGCATGGCGATGCGCGTTTCTCGAAGCGCTCGGAAGTTAGCCGGCAGGCTTCACTCTCGGTGCAGCCCCCAGCATCGGCGCCAGCCTCGCCCAGACGTTAGCCAGCACGCGCGGCTGCGCGGCGGCGGTGGGATGCAGGCCATCGGACTGCATCAACGACGGATCCAGCGCGATGCCCTGCAACAGGAACGGCAACAGCGCCGCGTGGTTCCGCCGCGCAAGATCGGCATAGATTCCACGCAAGCCGTCGCGGTAACGCGGACCGTAGTTCACCGGCAGTTCGATGCCGAGCAGCAAAACCTTGGCGCCCGCGTCGCGGCATTGCGCGATCAGGGCCGCAAGATTGGCGCTGATTTCGGCGAGCGGCAGGCCGCGCAAGCCATCGTTGGCGCCCAATTCCAGGATCACCAGCGCGGGGCGGTACTGCCTGAGCAGCGCCGGCAGGCGCGCCAATCCCGACGAAGTCGTCTCGCCGCTGATGCTGGCATTGACCAGCCGCCAGGCAGGACGCATATCGGCAAGACGTGTTTCCAGCAACGCGGGCCAACTCGCCTTCAATTCGATATTGTGGGCGGCCGACAGCGAATCCCCCAGCAACAGGACCGTGCGCGGCGCTGCAGCCGCTAAAGCACGCAGCGGCAACAGCAATACAAGGCACAACACTATGGATGACGGCAGGATGCACGACGGCAACCGGACTGACATGGCACTGATTTCCGCGACAGGTTTGGGCAAGCACGTCGAAGGGCCGACGGGCCGCCTCGACATTCTTGACGATGTCAGCCTGGAAGTGAATGCCGGGGAAACCATCGCGATCACCGGCGCGTCGGGTTCGGGCAAGACCACCCTGCTCAGCCTGCTGGCGGGGCTGGACCTCCCGAGCGGGGGCAGCGTGCGCCTGGACGGCCACGTGCTGGAAAGCATGGGCGAGGAGGCGCGCGCACACTTGCGCCTGAAGCTGGTCGGCTTCGTGTTCCAGTCTTTCCACCTGCTGCCCGCCTTGACCGCCGAAGAAAACGTGCTGCTGCCACTGGAGTTGGACGGCACGCCGGATGCACCGGCGCGCGCACGTGATGCGTTGGCATCGGTGGGCCTGCGCGAGCGCGGCGCGCATTACCCGTACCAGTTGTCCGGCGGCGAACAGCAACGCGTCGCCATCGCGCGCGCATTCGTGCACGGTCCGCGCATCCTGTTCGCGGACGAACCCACCGGCAACCTCGACCACGCCAGCCGCGACGCGATCGCCGACTTGTTGTTCGCCCTCAACCGCGAACACCACACCACACTGGTGGTCGTCACGCACGATCCCGCCATGGCCGCACGCTGCGCGCGGGTGTATGACCTGGTCGACGGCCGCCTGCGGGCGCACGCGGCATGACATACCGAATAACCGGCCGAATGACGGGCACGCGCCACGCATTGCGCACGCTGCGGCGCGAATGGCGCCTGCCGGAACTGCGCACGCTGATCGCCGCGTTGCTGCTGTCGGTGATCGCGCTGGGCGCGGTCGGCACACTGGCCGTGCGCGTGCAGCGCGCGGTGGTGATGAGCGCGGCGGAATTGATCGGTGGCGACCTCGGCATCGATGCGGCATCGTCGTTGCCTGCGGTCTTCATGCGTCACGCACAAACGCTCGGGCTGCACGCGAGCGCTCTCGCGGAATTCCCGAGCGTTGCGTTTGCCGGCGATCGCAGTCAGCTGCTGTCCATCACCGCCGGTGATGGCGCGTGGCCGTTGCGCGGGAAACTGATCGTCGCGGGGCCGCGTGATCGAAGCCGCGTCACCCACGCGCCCGCACCGGGCGCCATTTATCTGGATCACCGCGCGCTGGTATCGCTGCAACTGAATGTCGGCGACCGCGTGCAGGTGGGCGGCATGGATCTCGTCATCGCGGGCCAGCTCGAACAACAACCCGGCGGCGGTGATCTGATCGCGCTGGCACCGCGCGCCGTGATGGCGCTGCCAGACGCCAGGGCCGCCGGTCTGCTCGGCGCCGGCAGCCGCGCGCGCCATCGCCTGCTGGTGGCGGGCAGCGTGAACGGCGTGGATGCTTATCGCGCATGGGCGAAAGCGAACCTGCCCGCCGATGCACATCTGGTGACACCGGAAGAAGTGCAACAGCGGCTCGCCGTCGCATTCGGCAGAGCCGGCTCGTTCCTGCGGCTTGCCGCCTTGCTTGCGGCGCTGCTGGCGGGTATCGCCGTCGCGCTATCGGCGCAGCGCTACGCGCGGCGCAAGACCGATGAGATTGCGCTGCTGCGCGCGCTCGGCGCATCGTCCCGCTTTGCTTTCGGCAGCCTCGCGTGGACGCTGGCCGTCCCTGCCCTGCTCGCCGCGCTGATCGGCGCAGGCGTCGCGCTGGGGCTCGCTTCCGCGGCGTTCGCGTATGCGCACGATCTGCTGCCCGCCTCCGCGCAGCGCGCGCCGCTGCCGTTCGGCCCCGCGCTCGCCGCCGCCTGTGTGGGCCTCGCGGTATTGGCCGGTTTCGCGCTGCCACCGCTGGCGCGGTTGAGGTCGATACCGCCGGTCGCGGTATTCCGCCGCAACATCAAACTCGCGCCGCAGCGCTTCGACCTTTTGTATGCGTTGCCGGTGCTGGTTGCACTGGGCCTGATCGCGCTGGAAACCGGCAGCTGGAAAATCGCCGGCGTCCTCGCCGCGTGCCTTGCAGGCGCCGCCTTGTTCACGACCCTGCTAACGTTTGCGATCCTGTGGTTCATCCGCCGCTACGCGGTACGCCTGAATCCGTCGTTGCGTCTGGGCGTCAGTGCACTGACGCGCCGCCGCGGCTTGAGCCTGCTGCAGTCCTGCGCGATTTCGCTGGGGCTGACCGCGCTGCTGCTGCTCGCGGTCGTCGCACCCGCCTTGCTCGACAACTGGCGGCGCGACCTGCCACCCGATACGCCTAACTGGTTTGTCGTCAACGTGCAGGCGGAGCAGCGCGCCGGCGTGCGTGATGCTCTGGACAAACTCGGCGCCACGCACTTCAACGACATGCCGGTTGCCGTCGGCAAGCTTGTCGCGATCAATGGCGTGGACGTCGAACGCGTCCCCTTCCGCGGCCAGGATGTCAGCCAGGAAGCCTCGCAACAGGTGCGCTTGTCATGGAACTGCACGCTGCCACCGGCCAATCGCGTGATCGAAGGACAGTGGTTTGCGCCGGATACCCGCGACGCGCAGGTTTCGCTGGACGTCGCGTGGCTGCGCCGCTTCGATCTCGAACTTGGCGACGAACTGGAATTCCTTGTCGGCAACCAGCGTGTCGACGCGCGCCTCACCAGCATCCGCGAGGTGGACTGGAGCCGTTTCAACGTCAACTTCTTCGTGATGCTCGACCCTGCGCACGGCAAAGCGCTGCCGCACACCTGGATCGCGAGTTTTTATCTTCCGCCCGGCCACGCCGGCGCGCTCGCCGCGTTCTCGCGCGACAACCCCAACCTGTCGCTGATCGACGTCGACGAACTGCTCGACCGCGCGCGCCAGATCGTCGGGCAAGTCACGGCCGCCGCGCGCTGGGTGCTGGCCTTCAGCCTGCTCGCGGGTGCGCTGGTACTCGCTGCCGCGCTGACGATGAGCGCCGCCGAGCGCCGTCACGAAGCGGCACTGTTGCGCACGCTCGGCGCACGTCGCGGCCAGTTGCGGATGGCGGCACTGTGCGAGTTCGGTTTGCTGGGTGCGATTTCAGGGCTGACTGCGCTGTTGGCGTCGGCGGTGGCCGGCGCGTGGCTGGCGCATGCCGTGTTCCGCATCCACGCCTTCTCGCCGCCGTGGCCACCACTCATCATTGCGGCCGTGATCGCGGCGGCCGTCGTGGCCGCGCTGGGTTTGGCCGGAACACGCAAGGTGCTGCACACCTCGCCGCTGTTGTTGCTGCGGCGTTAGCCGGTCTGCGCGCGGTCCATCCAGGCCAGGCTCACCATCCGCCCGCTGCGCGCGCCGTCGCGTCGATAAGAGTGCAGGCGCTCATCGGTGAAAGTATCGAGACCACCGCCGAAGATGCGATCCACGCCCGCGGCGCGCAGGCGCTGCCGCGCAAGTTCGTACAAATCGCACAACCAGTGACCGGGGCGCGTGGCGGTGAAAGCCGATGCCGCGACGGGATCGCGCGCCAGGAAGGCTTCGCGCACCTCTTCGCCGACTTCGTAGGACTGCGCGGCAATCGCCGGTCCAAGCCACGCGATGATGTTTTCGCGCGACGCGTGCATCGCATCCAGCGCGTTTTCCAGCACGCCTGCGGACAGCCCGCGCCAGCCGGCATGCGCGGCGGCGATTTCCGACCCATCGTCGGCGCAGAACAATACCGGCAGGCAGTCGGCGGTCTGGATCGCCAGCACCACGCCGGGCGCGCGGGTGACCGCGGCGTCGGCCTCGGGTTCCTGCAAATCCTTCGCAACATTTCCCCCACCCGTCTGCGCTGCGCGCGGACTTCCCTCTCCCGCAAGCGGGAGAGCGGGGAAAAGTGCAACGGCAACCCCATGCACCTGGCGGAGCCAACGCGGTTCGGACGGCAACGACAAGGCACGGCGCAACAGACCACGATTCTCCGCAACCGCTGTGGGGTCGTCACCGCTGCGTGTGCCGATGTTGAACCCGTATGGCGACTCCGGCCGCGCGGCGTCGCGTGTACTCACCGCGGCACGTACGTCCGGCGGCGCGGGCCAATCGGGGACCAGCCACGATGCAGACAGGTCAGGCACGCCCATCTCCCGCACCCGCGACGTCTTTCCGCAACGCCGCCAGCAGGTCGAGGAAATCACGCGGCGGTTCGGCATCGAACGCCATTGCTTCCCCCGTGACCGGATGCGCGAACGCCAGATGCTCGGCGTGCAGCGCCTGACGCTTGAAGCCGCGCAGCGCTCCCGCCAACACCGGCGTCGCGCCGCGCGGCAGCTTGAGCCCCTTTCCGTAAAGCGAATCGCCGACCAGCGGCCAACCCGCATGCGCCATGTGCACGCGGATCTGGTGGGTGCGGCCGGACTCCAGTTCGCATTGCAGCAGCGCATGCGCGCGGAATTTCTCGCGCACGCGGTAATGCGTGACGGCAGGACGCCCTCCCTCGCGCACGGCGCGCCGCAGGCGATCGGCCGGATGTCGATCCAGCGGCGCGTCCACCGTCCCACCCGCGACCGGCACGCCACTGACCACTGCGGCATAACGGCGATGGACATCGCGCGCAGCCAACATCGCCACCAACGCAGTTTGCGCGGGCAACGTGCGCGCGACCACCAGCAGGCCCGAGGTGTCCTTGTCGAGGCGGTGCACGATGCCGGCGCGCGGAACCTGCGCCAGCTCCGGATCGTGGTGCAACAGTGCATTCAACAGCGTGCCGTCACGATTGCCGGCGCCCGGGTGCACCACCAGACCCGCCGGCTTGTTGATGACCAGCAGATCGGCGTCCTCGAAAACAATGTCGAGTCCGATGGCCTCGGGCCGGTCGCCCAGCACGGGCGTCCCGACGCGATCCCACTCCACTTCCTCGCCGCCGCGAACCAGCGTGCGCGGCGGGACTTCCCGGCCATCCAGCCGGATACGCCCGATCTTCACCTCGGCAGCCAGGTGCGCCCGCGAATATCCCTGGAACATTCCGGGCAGGATCTGGTCGAAGCGCTGGCCTGCCCCGTCGACCGGAACCTCCGCGCGCAGCCGCTCAGCCATGCCGGCACCCGTGCCGGTTGGGCGGGGCGGATTCCGCTATCATGCCAAATCCAACTCGCTGCATTCGCAAAGACTTGCCCGATGCCATTCCGACGCTCCGCACCACTGCTGAAATTCGCCTTGTTCCTGCCGTTGCTGCTGGCGGTCGGCGCCTGCTCGCTATTCCACCACGGCAAGCGTGAAACGCTCAACAACATGACCGTCGAGCAGTTGTACCAGCGCGCGCACGACATGTCCCAGAGCGGCAACTGGAGCGCGGCCGAGACGGTGTACCAGAAGTTGATCTCGCGCTTTCCGTATGGCGCCTACAACGAGCAATCGCAGATCGAACTGGCCTACGCGCAGTACAAGGATGACAAGTACGAGGACGCGTATTCGACCATCAACGAGTTCATCAAGACCTACCCAACGCAAAAGCACATCGCCTACGCGTACTACCTGCGCGGGCTGATCAATTTCGACCGCACCGAAACCGGCATGCAGAAGCTGGCCGGGATCAGTCCGTCACGCTTCGACCAGGGCTACGTGCTGCAGTCGTTCGATGATTTCAATACACTGGTCGCACGCTTCCCCGACACCCGTTACGCCGCCGATGCGCGCCAGCGCATGATCTACCTGCGCAACCAGTTGGCGCGATCCGAGTTGAACGTCGCCGAATACTACCTGCAACGCAAGGCCTACATCGCGTCGGCCAACCGCGCCAAGTACATCGTCGAGCACTACCAGCGCTCGCCGGAGTCGGCCGATGCATTGGCGGTGCTGGCCAAAAGCTACCACCTGTTGGGGCAACAGAAGCTGGCCGACGAGACCACGCAGGTGTTGAAGCTCAACTATCCGAACCACCCGTACCTGCGCAATCCGAAACGCTGGCCCGACCACCACTCGTGGGCGTGGCGACTGATTCCGTTGACCAGCGCGCATTGAGCGCGCAGTCGGTTTCCGCGCGCGCAAAAACGAGCCTTCGGATCGCCGCGGTCAGCGTGGCCGGGATAGCGACTCGTGCAGAAAGCGCAGGATGCGCGCCCATGCCTGCGGCGCCGCGCGGGCATCATCAGCCAGCGTGCCGCCGTAGTGCACGGTGGTGGTGCCCTGCGAATCCGTAATCGTCCAATCGACCCGATGCTCAACCGGCGCATAAGGGTCGAAGAAGAAATGGCCCGCATCCGGAAATATCTCTTCTGAATCGGCGAACCGGTGGCGGTGACGGTGCAGGTAGGTCATCGCCATCGCGGCCATCCGGCGGCTCGGCCAGATCGCATCTGCATCACCACCCAGGAACAGGATGGGCCCGTCGATGCGTTCGATCGGAATGAAGGCGGCCTGCACCGCCGCTTCATTGTCGAGGGCCTTCTCGAACGCCGTGACCGGCTGCTTGTGCTCGTGATAGGCCTTGGCGAAATAGGGCATCGCAGGAAGAAACGGCACCGCCTTCTTGTCGAACGTCCACGCGGGAAAGTCATGGGTGTAATCGTGCGGATTGATGCCCGGCCACGCCACAGGACTGCCGGCCAGCGCTACCACGGCCTTGAACGCGGGGTAATGAACCGCGCTCAATAATGCAAGTTCGCTGCCGCGCGAATGACCGATGATGGCGATGCGATCCGCGTCGACTTCGGGATTCTTTCTCAGCCACGCAAGCGCGCGCCCGACCGTTTCGACGGGAATGCTCACAAGCTCGTTGGGCAGAGGCGGATCCGGAGTCGCAAAGCCGTTGTAATAGGCGAGGCTCAGGGCCACATAACCATGCGAAGCGAGCATCGCGGCCAAGTCGTCCCAGGGATGTCCACCACCCGAACCCCCGAGCAGGATGACCGCAGGAAATCGCGCGGCGGCACGAGTGGCGGGTGCGCCTGGGGTATGCGCGGGCAGCGCCGGCTGGAACACCACGCCGCTGACACCATCGCTGCTCGCAGACAGCCTCTCACGCACGATGTCATCTGCCATGAGCTGCCGGATGACCGGAATGCGCTGGACGACCTTGCCGTGCACTGCAAGCGTGAGGACGTAAGCGGCATCCGGTGCATCGGGGAACTGGAAAAATATCGCCGCACCGTCTTGCTGGTGCATGGACCAGAACAGACCCATCGGGTCGGCTCTCGAATAGGTGCTCGCCGGCGCACCGCCGAAAGGCGCGCACTGCGCCAAGTCAACCACACCCGCGGAATCGGCCTTGCACGTGACTGCCGAGCGCCACAGATTGCCTGAGCTGTCGCGGGTCGTGGCGGAGATGGTCGCCAGCGCACCTGGCTGCAAACCGGTGGCGCGAATGTCGATCGGTGCATCGGCGCGAGAAACCATTGGCTGCACGTCGAGCGACGCCGCCAGCGCCGGAGGCACGCAGAACATTGAAGCCAACAAGCAGGCTACAGCGAAACCGGATCTGGTGAGGTTTGGCTTTGCCATTCCGGCACCTCCGCGCCCGCGGCAACGCGCGTAGTTTTCGCCGGCCGTTCACAGCGTCCCAGTGCCTGAAGTCAGGAGTGCCATCGGTCAGAGTGCCAGAAGTCACGGATGCAAAGTTCCCGGCCCGGCCCGCCATAGACCACCGCGCGCACGTCGGAATGGAATCAGTGCCAAGCGCTCGAGATGGGGTAGCGCCGCTCGCGTCCGAACGCGCAGGTCGAGACCCGCGGCCCCGGCGCGGACTGGCGGCGCTTGAATTCGCTGGCGTACAGCATGCGCACCACGCGCTGGACGTCGTCGGCGTCGTAACCGGCGGCCACGATATCGGCCTGCGACTCGGCGCCTTCGATGCAGCGCTTCAGGATGCCGTCCAGCACGTCGTAGGGCGGCAGCAAATCCTGGTCGGTCTGATCGGCACGCAATTCCGCCGAAGGCGCGCGCTCGATCACTGCGAGAGGAATCGGGATCGGGGAGCCCGCGGCGCGCGAGCCGTTGGCCCCTGGTCCCTTGTCTCTGGTCCCTGCTTCGTTGCGCCACCTCGCCAACCGGTAAACCTGCGTCTTGTAGACGTCCTTCAACGGTGCGTAACCACCGCACATGTCGCCGTACAGCGTCGCGTAACCCACCGCCATCTCGCTCTTGTTGCCGGTGGTAAGCAGCAGCTTGCCGGTCTGGTTGGACAGCGCCATCAGCAGCAACCCGCGGCCGCGCGCCTGCAGGTTTTGCGCGGTCAGGTCGACAAGTTCGCCGCAAGCGGACGCGAGGGTTTGCGTTGCCGCGTCGACGGTTTGACCAATGGGCAGGTCGAAATATTCGACACCCAGTGTTTGCGCCTGTGCGTGCGCTTCGTGCAGCGAGAGATCGGACGTGTAGCGCGACGGCAGCATCACCGCAGTGACCCTGTCCGCGCCCAGTGCGTCCACCGCGATCGCCAGCGTCAACGCCGAATCGATGCCGCCGGACAGCCCCAGCAACACGCCGCCGAAGCCGTTCTTGCCGACGTAATCGCGCACGCCGCGTACCAGAGCCGCGTACAGCACGGCCTCGTTTGACGAGTCACTCGCCACCGCCCAATCACGCGCGGTCCAGCGGCGCGAAACGGAGTCGAACTCCGCCCACAACAGCACATCAACGAATGCCGGCGCACGCGCAGCGACGGAACCATCGCCATTCACCAGCAAGGATGCGCCGTCGTACACCACGTCGTCCTGGCCGCCCACCATGTTGAGGTAAGCGATTGCACAACCCGTTTCCTTCGCACGCGCCGACAACAACGTTTCGCGTTGCACCTGCTTGGCCGTGTCGAACGGCGAGGCGTTGATGACGATGATCACCTCCGCACCCGCGCGCGCTGCGGCGGCCGCGGGTTCAGGCTGCCAAATGTCTTCGCAGATCAACACGCCGGCACGCACACCCCCGAGCGTGGTCACGGTCACCGCATGACCGGGTTCGAACCAGCGCTTGTCGTCGAACACGCCGTAATTCGGCAGCACGCATTTGTGCGCGACCTGCGCGATGCGTCCCTCGTGCAACAACGCGGCCGCGTTGTACACCACGCCTTCGCTGTGCGGGAATCCAACCAGCGCAGCGAGGCCGTCGCTTTCCATCGCCAGGCGATCCATTTCCGACTGGCACGCGGCGAGGAAACTCGGCCGCAGCAACAGGTCCTCCGGCGGATAGCCGCTCAAGGCGAGTTCCGGGCACACCAGGAGGTCGGCGCGACCCTTGCGCGCCTCGCGCATCAGCGCGCGCACCCGATCGGCATTGGCTGCGACCGCGCCGACCGGGAAATCGAACTGCGCCAACGCCAATTGCAAGATGGCCATGCGTCGCTCCGGATGGACGAAGGCCGCGACGAAGCGCGGCCCGTCCGCTGCATTGTAGGAGGGTCGGAAGGCCCGACGGCTGTAGCGGCTGCCGCCGCTCCTACAGCTGTTCCTGCATTTTGCCCGCCAAGGTCGCGCCCAGGTCCGCCGGTGATTTCACGGTGGTGACGCCGGCTTTTTCCAGCGCCGCGAACTTGGCCGCGGCGGTACCCTTGCCGCCCGAGATGATCGCGCCGGCGTGCCCCATGCGCTTGCCGGGAGGTGCCGACGCGCCGGCGATGAACGCAACCACCGGCTTGGTGACGTGTTCCTCGATGAATTCGGCCGCTTCTTCCTCGGCGCTGCCGCCGATCTCGCCGACCATGATGATGCCCTCGGTCTGC
>JAGWZT010000299.1 GCA_018971925.1 Lysobacteraceae bacterium
AT
Source organism: Lysobacteraceae bacterium (assembly GCA_018971925.1). GTDB lineage: Bacteria > Pseudomonadota > Gammaproteobacteria > Xanthomonadales > Rhodanobacteraceae > 66-474. The sequence continues at coordinate 3 of JAGWZT010000299.1, forward strand.
CGACCTTGACCGGCACGTTGTCGCGCGAAATGACATCCTGCGGTGGCACCGTCATGACGATCGTGCGCAAGTCGATCCGCACCATCTGCTGCATGATCGGAATCAGCACGATGATACCTGGTCCCTTCACGGCCTGGAAATGCCCGAACAGGAAGATCACGCCACGCTCGTACTCACGCAGGATCTTGAGCGACGACACCAGGATGATCAGCACGATCACCACGATGACCGCGATGAATGGGTAAAAAGTCATTTGTCCGTCTCCTTGGAAATCGTTGCCGGCCGCACCTCGAGCACCAGCCCGTGGATGCCGGTGACCAGGACGCGCTGACCGCGCAGCACGGGGCCCGTGGAATCGGCCTGCCAGCGCTCACCATGCACGTGCACGACGCCCCGGCCATCGAAATCGGCCACGACCTCGCCCACGGCGCCTACCATTTCCTCGCGACCACTGACGACCCGTTGCCGATGCGAGCGCACCGCCATCCAGACGATGCCGACCAGCACGCCCGCCGCCGCCGCCGCGATGCCGACCACCACGGGCAAGGCTATGCCGAAACCCGGTTCGCCGGTATGCATCAGGATCACCGAACCGATCACGAATGAAATCACGCCGCCCGTCCCGAGTACACCATAGGCCGGTACGAACGCCTCCGAGACGATCAGGATCACGCCCAGCAGGATCAAACCCAACCCGGCGTAGTGCGTCGGCAGCAACTGGAACGCGTACAAGGCCAGCAGCAGGCAGATCGCGCCCACCACGCCGGGCAGCACGCCGCCCGGATGCATGCCTTCCAGCACCAGGCCACCCAGCCCGATCAGCAACAGGATGTACGCCACCGACGGATCGGCAATCACCCCGAGGAACTGGCTGCGCACGCCCGGCGCCAGCGTTTCGATGGCCACGCCGCGCGTGTGCAACACGCGCGTGCCGGCGGCCGTCTGGACGCTGCGTCCATCCACGTCGGACAGCAGGGTTGGGATATCCGGCGCGACCAGGTCGATCACGTGCAGTTGCAACGCTTCGTTGGCCGACACGCTGGCCGCATCGCGCACGGCCTTGTCCGCCCAGTCGGCGTTGCGGCCACGCCGTTCGGCCAACGCGCGGATGTAGGCCACGGCATCATTGGTGACCTTGCGCATTTCGTTGCTTTCGGCCGGCGCGGACGCCGGCTTGCCGCTGCTGGACGCGGCCGGCAACGGCAGGCTGCCGCCACCGGTCAGTGACACCGGCGTCGCGGCGCCGATGTTGGTCGCCGGCGCCATCGCGGCAACGTGGCAGGCGTACATGATGTAGGTGCCGGCACTGGCGGCGCGCGCGCCCGACGGCGCAACGTAACCGATGACCGGCACTTCCGACGCCAGGATGGCCTTGACGATGCCGCGCATGGAACTGGACAACCCGCCGGGCGTGTCGAGTTCCAGCACGATGGCGGCAGCGTGCATGGATTGCGCGCGTGCGATGCCGCGCACCACATAATCCGCGCTGGCGGGGCTGATCGCGCCATCCACGCGCAACACCACCGCAACAGACCGCGTTGCCGGCGCGGCCGCACAAGCCATCGCCGTCACCAGCAACGCGATCAAACCCCACAAACTGGATCGCCGCGCCTTCATGCGCCCATCTCACCACCACCAGCGGTTCTTGGCAAACCGCGTGTTCGCGAACACGGGCACCGAGGGCGCTGATCCAGATCACTGCAAGCATCGGCGAAAGGCGTACAGTGGATCGTTTGCAGCTTTTGCAAACCCCGAGGAAACCGCCATGGATCATCCGATGTATCCCGAATCGACCGTCGATATCGCCCACAAGCGCAAGGAGCTGGCGCCAACGCAACTGGAAGCCTTCCAGAACTTCAGCCGCGCGGTGTTCGCCGACGGTGCGCTTCCACCGGTGACCAAACAGTTGATCGCGGTGGCGGTTGCACACACCACGCAATGCCCGTATTGCATCAAGGGTCATACCAAGGCGGCGCTGAAGGCCGGCGCCACCGAGCAACAGATCATGGAAGCCATCTGGGTGGCTGCGGAAATGCGCGCGGGTGGCGCCTACGCGCACTCGGCGCTGGCCATCGACACCATGCAGCACACGCACGGCGCCTGACGTTGCGGCGGCCACCGCTTGCCAGCACCGCGGCGCCACAAGCTATACTTTGAACTTTGCTACCGCGGCGCAAGCCGCCTGCAGGGAACCTGGAAACATGATCCGATCGATGCTGACCGTCGCGCTGATGGCGGGATTCGCGTGCTTCGCGTCAACTGCTTTCGCCAAGGGCGACCCGGCCAAGGGCAAGCTCGAGGTGTACACCTGCCACGGCTGCCACGGCATCCCGGGTTACGAAACCATGTATCCCGAGTACCACGTGCCGCGCATCGCCGGCCAGAACGAGCAATACATCATCGACGCGCTCAACGAATACAAGAGCGGCGCGCGCAAATTCCCGACGATGAACGCGCAGGCCAACAGCCTGACGGAAGAGCAGATCGAGAACATCGCGGCGTATCTTTCCAGTCTCGCGCCCAACCAGAAGTAACCAGGGGGAACCGACCATGCAGCAACGCACCATCATCGTTTCCCTGCTCGCCGCCGCACTGGTGATCGGCTTCGGCACCGCGTCGGCCAAGGGCAACGCCGCCGCCGGCAAGACCAAGGCCGCGGCCTGCGAAGCCTGCCACGGCACCGACGGCAACGGCATCGCGCCGAACTATCCCGCACTCGCCGGCCAGTACCAGGATTACATCGCGCAAGTGCTGCACGAGTACAAGGACGGCCAGCGCACCAATGCCATCATGAATGGCATGGCCTCGCCGCTGAGCGACCAGGACATCGACGACCTCGCGGCTTACTTCTCCAGCATGCCGGGCAAGCTGTCCGACCTGCACGGCAAGGTCAACGGCGGCGACTGACCAGAACCCACCATGACCCGCGACCAACTGGCCGGTCTGCACTGCGAACCCCGCAAGGGCAAGGAGCACGCGCTCAGCGAGGCACGCATCCGCGAGTTGCTGACCGCGCTGCCGGAATGGCAGGTCGCGCTGGATGGCAAATCGATTGCCAAATCCTTCGGCTTCAAGAACTTCTACGAGACGCTGGCCTTCGTCAACGCGATCGGCTGGATGGCCAACCGGCAGGACCATCATCCCGATCTCGAAGTCGGCTACAACCGCTGCGTGGTGCATTGGTCAACGCACGACGTCGGCGGGCTGTCGATGAACGATTTCATCTGCGCCGCGCGCGTCGAGGCGATCGTGCACGTCTAAGAACAGAAGGGACGGAGGGAATCAAGTTGCAACTTGATTCCCTCCGTC